>NZ_BAAAHH010000015.1:0-172346 GCF_039525175.1 Actinocorallia libanotica | reverse complement strand
GGCCTCCAGGTCCTTTCCGTCCAGGTCGACGCCGTCGACGTGCTCGACCCACCACGTGGTGCCCGGCCACAGCAGCATGAACAGCAGGGTGAGCACCGCGAATGCCCCGAGCACGATCAGAACAGGCCGAACCCACTGGCGCTGGGCCGACCCACCTCCTTCACCGGCGGAGGGAGGAGCGGCGAGCGGCGGGGTGTAAGGGGAGTCACTCACACCTCATGAGACGTCGTGCCAGGCACAGAAAGATCCTGCGGATTCCTAACCGCTCCCAACGCAGGCCGCTCTTCGCAGGACGCGGTCACCTGTCCCTGCATGCCGTTGTAAATCAACCTGTTTACAACAGCTGTTCCAGTCTTCGACGTGGACATCGCCTGCGGCCGTGCCGGACGGCCTGGCGGGACACCGGTCCCTGGCCGGCCGGACGTCGCGCTCCTACCGTCGGCCGCATGGACGGAGCGCTGCTGAACGTCGTGGATGCCGAGGCCATCTGCCGGCCGGACAGGATCGCGCCCCCGGGCGGAGGGGGATGAGGGATGCTGTCACGGTCATGGCGCGGGCCGAGCCCGCTGTCGGCGCACGACCCGCGGGAGCTCGGCGGGTACGCACTCGACACGGTGATCGTCGCAAGGGCGGCCGGGGGCAACGCGAAGATCTTCCACGGCGTGGCCGCCGACGGCACGGAGGCCTCGGTCACCTTGCTGCTCGGCGAGGAGTGGGCGGAGCGCGCACCGCAGCTGGAACTCGCGCGCCGGGCCGATCCACCCGCCGCGGCGCGCATCATCGACGCGCAGTGGGAGGGAGCCGAGCGGTACATCACGCGGGAGTACCTCGACGGGCCCGACCTGCGGGCACATCTGGTGGACCGAGGCGTCCTCGCAGGCCGGGACCTGTACCGGCTCGCCGTCCGCCTCTGCTCCGCTCTGCACGGCCTGCACCGGCACGGCCTGCACTACGGGCTCCTGTGGCCGGACGACATCATCATGACCACGCAAGGGCCGGCCCTGTCCGGGGTCGGTGTCCCCGAGCCCCCGCTCGCCGTGCACGCGTACTCCATGAGAGGTATGGACAAGACCCTGTGCCACGCACCGGAACTCCTCCGCGGAGCGTTCCCGAGCTCGAAGTCCGACGTCTACGCCTGGGGCTATGCCGTGGCCTTCAGCGCTCGCGGCGGCCATCCCTTCGGTGAGAACGCCGCCATGCCCGCACTCCTGGAGGTCCATCTGACCGAACCGGGGCTCGCCCACGTTCCGCCGGGACTGCGACGCCTCGTGGGTGCCGCCATGGCCAAGGACCCCGCCACCCGGCCCACGGCCGGACAGATCCTGGACGGCCTCGCCGCCCTGGCCGGGGAAGACCGAGGCGGCTTCCCGCCCGATCTCCTCTTCTGAGGCCGAAAAGGGCCCTGCCCGGCTTTGGGACTGGGGACGCCTTCGGGAGCGGAGAGCCGGGACATCGTGGTCCCTTCAGCGAAGGATCTTTCAGGTGCCATCGGTCGGGTGGACCGAGTGAGTTCGAGGAAGGAAGCGGAAGTGCGGGGCTGCGCGGCCGCTCATTCGCGGAACACGGCGGGGGCGTGGCGTCGCCGGTCGACTTCGACCCGGAACACGTTCGCCCGGGCGTAATGGCCGGTCGGGTCGAAGTTCTGGCGCTCGCCGCGAACGGTGGCCGGGTCGATGTCGGCGGTGACGAGCTGCTCCTGGCCGCAGACGGGCGGGACGATCCACCGGCCGTCGGGTCCGGCGATGGCCGAGCCTCCGCCGCAGGCCGAGATCCGATCAGCGAGCCGGCCGTGGAAGGTGCCGCGGACCCGCTCGGTGATGCCCAGGTAGGTGAAGACGCCCAAGTCGCGGACGGCGGTGGTGATCGAGCGCAGCTCGGGACCGTTGAGCTCGACGGCGGCGTCCGGATAGGCGGCGTAGGCGCGCTTGTGGGCGGGGTCGTCGAAGCGGGCGCCGTCGGTGTCGCTCATACGTGATCCCGCCCCGCAGGCCCGGCTCTGGTACCTCCATTACCCGCACCTGGATGCTGGAACGCCTTGGCGAACCTCTTCAGCGCAACAGGCTGACGTCGAGTTCGGATGGCGTTGAGATCGATCATGGCTCTGCGAACCCGGTGGTCGGCCGTCTAGGGTGATGGCATGACACGTGGGTTCGAGGTGGTGTGTGAGATCGAGCCGCCGACCCGGCCGGATCTCCGGCGGGTGCGGCACCAGATCGGGGTACTGGACGCCGTCGCGGACGCGTTCTTGATCCCCGACAACCACATCGGGCGGGCGACGGTGTCGAGTGTGGCGGTCGCGCACGAGGTGCAGGCGATGGGAGCGACCGGGATCGCCTGTCTGAACGCCCGCGACCGCAACCTGCTCGGCTTCCAGCGGGACCTGCTGACCGCCGCCGCCTACGGCGTGCAGCGGTTCCTGTTCGTCTACGGCGACAAGCCCGCCTCCGGCAACCGCACCGGCGAACTCACCGTCCGGTCCATGCTCGACCAAGCCCGCGCCGCGACCTCCGACCCCGTCTTCGCCGGGCATCCCCACTTCCAGATCGGCGTCGCCTCCGGCATGCGGCCCCTGCCCGCCTGGAAGCAGCAGGCCGACTTCGTCTTCGCCCAGGTCAGCTACAGCCTGGACGACCTGCTGCGGTGGCGTGAGACCGTCACCATCGACGCACCCGTCTACGCCGGAGTGATGGTCCTGGCCAGCGCGACCATGGCCCGCAACCTCGCCGCCACCATCCCCGACATCACCATCCCCGACGCACTCGTCCAAGCAGTCGAACACGACCCCGAAGCCGGGATCGCCGCCGCCTGCGAACACGTCCTGGCCATCCGCGACAGCGGCGCCTTCGACGGCGTCCACCTCGTCCCCGTCAGCCGATACCGCCAGACCGCCGCCCGCCTCGAACCCCTCCTCCGCACCCCTCCCAGAAAACCCCACTGACCTGCGAGACGCGGACGGGCTTCGCGACGGGTGCCGGGATCAGTTCGATTCTCAATGCCTCCCAGGGTGTCGGCGCTCGCTCGAATCGGCCTGCCACACTGCGGACATGAACGGAAACTCTCCCGATGACGGGCTCGCCGCGAACCGCGCCCTCTGGGATGACCGTGCCCAGGCACACGGCACGACCCCCAACGACATGCTGTACGACGTCGATTCGTTCCTGGCGGGCCGGCAGACGCTCTACGGGATCGAACTGGAGCTGGCCGGTGATGTGACCGGCCAGGACGTGCTGCATCTGCAGTGTCACTTCGGCATGGACACACTCAACTGGGCCCGTCTGGGTGCCAGGGTCACCGGTGTCGACTTCTCAACGACGGCGATCGGCCGGGCACGCGAGCTGGCCGAACTCGCCGGGCTGACCGCCGATTTCGTCGAGGCGGACACGCAGAACCTGCCGTCCTGCCTGGCGGGCAGGTTCGACCTCGTGATCGCCACCTACGGGGTGCTGTGCTGGATCGGGGACCTTGACGCGTGGATGCGCGGTGCGGCGATGGCGCTGCGGCCAGGCGGAAGGCTGGTGCTGGTCGACCTGCATCCCGCCTACCAGACCCTCGCCAGCTATGAGCCGCTCGTGGCGGACTGGCCCTATGGCGGAGGAGAGCCCCAGCGCGAGGTCGTCACGTGCACGTATGCGGACCCGGACCTGCCGATGACTCCGCAGGAGGTGGTCCAGTACCCGCATTCGGTGGGCGAGATCGTGACAGCGGCCGCCGGAGCGGGTCTGATCATCGACCGGCTCGCCGAGCACACCGAGGTCGAATTCCCCGGCAGTCGCATCCTGCCCGAGGGCCCCGACGGCACACGCCGGTTCCCGTTCGGCGACACCTACCTCCCGATCCTCTACTCGCTGCGAGCGAGATCGCCCCGAACGGCCGGGGCGTAGCCGGCGAGCACAAGGGCACCGGCGCCACCTGGATCCACCTCTCCTGACCTGAGGTCTTCCGCATTTGGAACCGTCAGCGGCGTTAACACGCGGCTCGCTAACGCCACTGACGGTTCGGCTGCTGCTCAAGCCCCGTCACGGAGCGCGGGCACGAGGATGAAACGGGCGGTGCGGTGCTTCGGGGCGACCTTCCCGCCGCGACAGCCTCCTCTGGCGTCATCGCCATTACCCACAGTTACATGACGGTTGGGGCCGCGCTCGGGAGCGGAGGGACGGTTAGAAGACGCAATCAGGGAAGTGCATGATCTTGAGGTTCCGAGTGCGGATGAGGGCGGGGGAGGCCCTTCTGGGACGGAGTCGGTAGGGCTTCAGGTGATGAGATGAGCGAGGCCAGCGGTGGCGAAGGTGAAGGCGATGGCTGCTGGGAACGCGAGGAAGAAGCCGGTGAGGCCGCCGATGGGCGGTTTGGCGCGGGCTGGGAGGACCGGAGGGAAGGGGCGCCGTTCCAGGTAGAGGTAGGCGAGCACGCCCAGGGGACTGGACAGGAACAGCCAGGTCCAAGCCCAGCGGTTGGCGTAGCGGTGGCCCCCGCACGCCAGCATGACACCGAACATCGCCAGCGCCGATACGGCGACCAGCGCCTGGAACCAGCCGAAAGGCGTCTCCCAGCGTAGGAACCAGCTGCCGGGCAGGTCGGAGGAACGGATCGACATCTTGGATGCGGCCCGGACGTCGATGTCCTGGTCGCCGATGGCCGTGCGCAGGTCCCGTTCGAAGGTGCGGCCTTGCAGCGGTGCGTCGTACTCCTCAGGGAAGGCGTCCTCGATCATCTGGGGGACCTCGATGCCGCCGCCCTCGTTGAACTGCCACCAGGAGAAGGGACCGGTGGACCAGCGCACATCGAGCCGGTAGTACCCGTTGTGGACCTCGTACCGGTAGACGATCGCCTCCACCCGCTGTTCGCGCAGGTCCTCGTGGAGCCTGGCAAGCGAGGTGTGGTCCGCCACCCGGTACTGCACGGCCATCACACCGCCGGCCAGCACCACCGCGAACAGCACCGCGCGCAGCATCCGAGCGGCCGCGCCCCACCGCTCCAGCTCCCGAACGAGCACCATCAACGGATCTCCCTACGCAGTGAGGCGAACCGTACCAAAGATCACTTATCGGCCGAGAAGATCCTGTGCCGACCAGAGGACTTCCGCCTTGGTCGAGTCGGTGCCTCGCAAGTCCGCTTTATCGAGATCCACCCCTCCGGAGCCGCTCGACGCGGCGCCGTTGAGATCGTCGACGAATCACCCACCTTGGGTTCTCACACCTCGAAGGTCTGCGTTGCGCAGGTCCGCGATCACGCGTCTACCTACTTCGACCAAGAAGCGGTGCCGCTGCAGGAGAAGCTCATCCATCGGCTCGGGAGCGACCAGCGCGACACCGATGACCGGTCCGACGTCTGTGGGTCATTCCTCAGATGAAAGGACAGTGGCGCCGACGATCCGTTGGCCATGAAGGTGGAGAACCAGAGCCGGGTGCAAATCAGTTCTGGAGTCGGTGGACGACGTCATGGGCTGGAACTCCTCATGGTCATGGCCGGGGCGGAGCGGCGGTGAGCCGACTTGCGGGTTCGTCGCGTAGGGGTTGCGAGCGGATCAAGACAGCCGGGTCATCCTGAGGCGGGGGCCGCTGCGTTGCCGGATCTCAGGGCGGCCTCGACGATGCGGAGCGCCTCATGGTCGTCGATGCCGACGCTGGCCACGACGGCGGCGTAGTCGGCGGCGGCTTGGAGGGCTCGTTCGCGGGCCTGCTCTCCGGCCGCCGATACGAATGAGCCCGCTCGCCCCCGGGTCTCGATCAGTCCGGCCTCCTCGAGTTCCCGGTAGGCCCGGCCGACCGTGTTGACGGCCAGGCCGAGGTCGGTCGCGAGTCGGCGGATGGTCGGCAGCCGGGAGCCGACGGCCAGCGTGCGTTCCTGGATCTGCCGGGCCAGTTGGGCCCGCAGCTGCTCGAACGGCGGTACCGGTGAGTTCGTGTCGATGACGATCAACGGGCGCCCACCACCTCTCGCGCCACGGCCGCAGGACCCGGCGTCTTGAACCGGACGGTGATGTAGGCGGCCATGCCCAGCACTACGAAGCCGATGGAGGCGGCGTTCCACCAGAGAGGTTGGGACCCGAACAGCAACACCACCGGCAGCGACCACAGCACGGTGGGCGTGGTGCTCTCGCGCACGTCCTCGATGCGCATGATGACGTCGGCCATCAGCGATGCCTCGTCCTCGGCCACGACCGGCCGGGCCAGCAGTTCGCGCAGTTGCAGAGTCTCGCCGAGGCCGACCCCGGCCACGGCGACCAGTACCACGACGGCTGCGTATCTCGCGGTGCCCTCGCCGACGGCCAGCGCGCTCGCCCCCAGCGCGAACGCGCCGACGAAGGTGCCGGCCACCAAGGCGGCGTAGGGACGTCCGAGCAGGTCCCGCCAGCCGGGCTGCACCGCGTGGGCGGCTCGCCGCGCCAGTGCCGCTCCGGCCTGCCGGTCGACGCGCCGTATCCAGGCGTTGAGCAGCGTCCGGGCCACCACCAGGGCGACGATCAACGCGCTGAGGGCCAGCAGCGGCGTCGGCCTGAGCGATCCGAAACCGCCGAACGCCAACGCCAGCGCCGCCCCGATGATCAACACTGCCTGCAGGACGCCGTCGAGGAGCCGCACCCGCCACCGCACTGCCAGCCGCGCGGTCAGCAGCGGCGTCGGCGGGCCGTCGCCGAGGCCGTGCTGCAGCAGCCAGACCTTCGCGTAGTGGACGTACGTCGGTCGCAGACCGGCGTCCGGCATGGAGCTGTTCGCCATGCTTCCTCCTTTGACGCAAGCTTTGTAGCAATAGATTGCGTCAAAGGTTGCGACAAAGTCAACCGAGTCGGCCCCCGCTTCGCCCCTCGCCGGAGCCCTGGGAGCACAGGGCCGTCATCAGATGTTCGCGGCGGCCGTGAGCCGACCGCCCCAAACCGGTCAGGCCGGTCCGTCCACCTTCTGCCCGGCAGCCGATCGAACATGCATCAGCGAGGAGGACGACGGCCCCTCGCACGGGACCCCTCCTCTGCTCGTGGCTCCCGATTTCAGGCCGTCCAACGACCGGGTGACATTACTCGCTCCGCGCAGTGCCCACGGTTCGTCGGTCACGTCACAGATACGGTCGACATGCGCTTCGATGAGGCCAGGAGGACGGTCGCTCACGCCTTCGGCCAAGGCGAGGAAGCCGCCGCCCGGTAGAGCGACGGCCACGTGAGCGAGAACGGCGCGAGACTGCTCATCATGGGTGACGTTGCCCAAGACGTACCCGAACACCGCCGCGCTGGGCGCGTCGCCTCCGCCAGGCGAACCACCGTATGAGAAGAGCTTCGTCCGCCTTTGCGGCGGTGATGGCTTTCGGGCGGCGCGCTCCGAAATGCATGTGCGTCCGCAGGGCTCGTCGAGCCCTGCGGACGCACCGGAGGCGTCCCGTGCCGAAGTGATGCCCGAACACCGTCGGAGATCGGCGGCGCCCTCAGGTCAGGCGGTCTCGATGGTGGGGGACCGCAGGTAGCCGATACAGGTGACGTATGAGGACGAAGGCGTCGGGCCTGCGGTGGCCCATGCCCCTTGCAGCGTGTGGGTGGCGAAGGGCGGAAGGACGGAGGTGCACTTGGCGACGATGCGGTAGTAGCCGGATCCGCCGGCGCACTGCGCCGTCACGAGCATTTTGGGGCGGTCCGTGCTGAGGTTCTTGTAGGTGATGGTGCAGCCGGTCGGTTCCGCATGGGCCGGGACGGCCGTCCCGATCACGGCGACCGGGGCGGCGAAGGCCGCGGCCAGGACGGCGGTTCTGATCTTCACGCGGGTGCGCATGGAGGTTCTCCTTCACCGCGCGGGACGGTCCCGGCGGTGTTGCCATGGTCGAGGTGATGCCATCCCGGGCGCTTGAGGTCGATGTCCCCTGACCGGGGGAGATTCCCGGGACACAGACCAGGACAGGAGCGACTCTCCTGAGACAGTCAATGAGATGTCGAGACGCCGTGACCACCTCAGGAGAGGACCGGTGAGAAGGGACAGGGCTCTGCGGTGTCCTCGCCCCGGTGAACTGATGTTCCCCCGGTTTGGCGGGCACCGAGGTTGAGAGAGGTACGGTTCGACGACCATCTGAAGGAGACCGTTCGTCGTGCCCAAGCCCTACCCGCCGGAGTTCCGGCGGCGCGCCCTGAACCTGAGACCGGGACAAACTGTGGGATGGCTTAGGCCGCGAGGCTGAGCGTTGGATCTGAGCTGGGGTACCAGCGGGCGAAGTCGGCGGCGAGGTCGTTGTTGAGGACGCGGGTGCGGATCTGCAGGAGCAGGTGGGCGCCGCGGGGTGTCCAGCGCATCTGTTGTTTCTTGACCATGCGGCGGCTGATGACGTGGTTGACGGTGGCTTCGGCGGTGGCACTGGAGATGGCCTCGCCGCTGCGGTGGCGTTCGCCGTAGTTGGGGATCTGCTCGCTGTTGCGGTCGATGTAGCCGCGGAACTCGGTGACGCGGGTGAGGAACGCGCGCCGCTTGTCGTCGGGCTCATTAGCGCAGAGGAGCTCGAAGTCATCGACGAGGTTGGTCAGCAGGTCCAGGGCGCGGAAGGTGTTGCCGTGCCATAGGTAGTGCTTGATCCGTTCCAGGGTCCGGTCGGCCTCGGCAGGGTCGACGGTGAAGTCCTCGATGTCGGCGTCTGGCGCCGGCAGAGACCGGGTCATCTGGCGCAGGACGGTCAGGCGCATGGTGATGTGGAACCAGTCGAGGTAGTGCTCGGCCTGGGGGTTGAGGTAGCGGGGCAGGTCGCGGATGTCCTCGCCGCCGTCTGTGAGGAACACGATCTGCTGGTTGTCGGTCATCCCCTGGGAGCGCAGCAGCTCATACAGCCGTCGTTTGGGCTTGTGGTCGTAGGTCTGGACGAACGCGAAGGTCTTGGCCGCTCCGTCGCCGGTGGGGGTGGAGCGGCCGGTGACGGCTTCGAACCAGCCGTCGCGGCGGGAGGTCTGGTTGCTGGAGTGGACATAGCCGCCGTCCAGGGCGACGACCAGCGGCAGGTCCGGGCGGGGCATGGTCTCCAAATCTCGGGGACAGGTGTCGATGAAGCTGAAGCGTTCTTCGCCGAGTTCGTTCTCCAGCCGGGTGGCGGTGTGCTCGACCTGGCGGCGGACGGCGGTGGCGTGCAGGGGCCGGCCGAGCGGGAACGACTCGGCCAGCAGAGCGGCGGCGGCACCGTAGGAGGTGAGCGCGGCGTACTTGGCCTCCCACAAAAGCAGCTCCGGAGTGGTCCGCTCGGGCAGGAGCGCGGCGATGGGGCTGAACGTCGCGGCCGGGCTCTTTGCGCATGGGCAGGTCTTCAGCCGTGGGCTTTCCAGGCGGAGGGTGCCGAACAGGCTGCACAGCACGATGCGCCGGGTGTCCTTGCGGGCGTAGGGCCGGCCGCAGCCGCCGCAGTCTCGATGGGTGTCGATGGCGGCCTGGGCCTGCGCGGCGACCAGGTGGTGCTGGAGGCCGGACAGTACTTCGTGTGCCTCGGCCAGCGCCAGGCCCGCGGTGGCCGGGGACAGGTCCTCGCGTGCGATCGCGGCGAGGTGTTCCACGACCGGCTGGGAGCCGTCCTGGGCGTCAATGACGAGCTGAACGGTGATCTTCACGGGTGTTCGTTCTCCGGATTGGCGGTCGTCAAGTCGAGGGCGTGCAGGGCGTCGTTGAGCGCGGCTTTGTCGAAGGAGTCCAGGCGGGCGAGGTCGGCCAGTGCGGTCAGTTCCTCGCGGTGCTCGGCGAGGAACTCCGCCCGGCCCTGTGAGCCCTCCTCGTCCAGGAGATCGGTGAGAAGTTCGGCGAGACGGCCCACGACGACCACCTGAGGCCAGCGCATCCGCAGCTCCAGGAACTCCTGGACGCCACGGCAGGTCTCGGGCGGGGCCTGGCGGACGCCGCCGGTGCAGGCCGGATACCGGCGGCGCGGCGAGCGGGGCAGGATCTGCTCCACCCGGATCTCAAGCCGCCAGCCGGCGAAGAAGTCGTAGTCGTAGGTGAACCGCTCGCCCACCCGCAGCCCGAACCGCGACAGCCGCACCTGGCGGCCGTCGGTGGAGAACCCCGCCGAGCCGGGCCGCCAGCAGCCGTACTCCGCCCCGTGGACGGTGAAGCGGTGCAGGCCCTCATCGCTCCATCCGAACACGCACTGGAAGATCTCGTGCAGATCGGCGATCGAGGTCGTCGCGGGCACGAGCAGGCGCCGCCACACCATCGGGCTGACCCCGGCCAGCACCACCCGCATCTGGAACACGACGTCGGCCTCCGAGCCGCCCGAGTGATCCACACCGCCGATTCTTCCGATCCCGGCCGATGCGCACCCTGGTTTCCGGTAACGCTTCGGGCGTCGCGCACCAACTTTTCGGACGGAGCTTTCTAAACGGTATCGTGCCTGGTCGCTACAGTGTCCAGAAAGGTAGACCTTTCCGGACGGTCGAGGAGGCTCGGGATGGCGAAGCGGATCCCGGACGGGCTGCTGCCCGAGGAGCTGTGGCGTCGACTGGTCGAGGCCTACACCGCAGGCGAGGAGGGGTGCTTTGCGGTCCGTGGCGACGCTGCCCGCGAGTTCACCCGCCTCGACGTGTACCGGCGGCCGACCCCCGAGGGGCCGCTGGTCGACCGGCGCGTGCCGGACGGCCGCGAACCCCGCGGCACCTACGCGTTCATCAACGACGCCGGCCACGCGCACGTGCTGGCCAACGCCGCCCGGTACCGGAGCCTCTACCCCGACGTGCTCCTCACCGAGACCGCCCCACCGGCCCCGGGCCGGGTCTACGCCTACGTGCGGGTCTCTACCCGCGACCAGAACCCCCAGCTCCAGCTCGACGCCATCACTGCTTCCGGCTACGACCGGCTGTTCACCGAGGCCCTGTCCGGCAAACGCGGCGTCGATCGGCCCCAATGGCGCGAACTCCTGACCGTCGCCCGGCGCGGCGACACCGTGAAGTTCTGGAAGTCCGACCGGTGGGGCCGCTCGGCCGCGCACGTGCTGGCCACCGTCAACGAGCTGCGCGACCGCGGCGTGAGGGTCGTCAGCCTGACCGAGGACTTCGACCTCGACACCAAGGAAGGCCGCCTCATGTTCGGCGTGCTCGCCCTTGCCGCCGAATACGAACTCGAACTGCGCGCTGAACGCCAGGCCGACGGCATCGCCGCCGCCCAACGACGCGAAGCCGAAGGCCGTCGGCTGCCCGGCAAGAAGAAGACCGGCCGGCCCTCCGTCATCGGCCCCGCCGAACTCGCCACCCTCCACCACCTGGTCAACGACGGCGTCTCGGTCACCGAAGCCGCCCGCACCCTCAAGATCTCCCGCTCAACCGCCTACGCCGCCCTCGCTACCAACCCGGCCTGATCTGTTCCCACAGTTTCTCCCGGTCTCCTTCGAAGACGCCATCCACGCCTGCCTGGCTCAAGACCCCGCCGACCGACCGGGCGGGCGCACCGCTCGGCCTGACGGTTCGCGCCGGCCTCTCAGGTCCGGCGCTCCCGGTCTCGACGACCTCGGCGGGGCTCAATCGGGCAGTTCCTCCGGGGGGCGCAGGTCTCGGGCGCGGCCCCGCCCGGGCTCGAGCCCGGTGCCGCGGCCGGGGGCGGCGAGCGCCTCGGCGGCGGCCTCGGCGACGCTCGGCGCGGGATCATCCAGGAGCCGCTCCAGGTGGGCGCGGGCGGCCGGGCCGGTCGCCGCGGCGAGGGCCCGTGCGACCTGCCGCCGGACCATCGGGTCCGCATCGCCGACCGCCGCCGCGAGCGGCTCGAGGGCTGCGTCGGGTGCCAGCCGCCCGACGGCGCTGGCCGCGAAGGTCCGGGTGAGCGGGCTCTGCGACCGGTCGAGCAGCAGCCGCCCGAGGCGGGGGACGGCCTCGTCGATGCCGAGCTGGGCGGTGGTCGCCATCACGCGCTGCAGCATCGCCTCGTGGCCGGTGACCGCCGAGTCGTCCAGCAACTCGACGAGCAGGCGACGGGCGTCCCGCCCCAGGGGGCGCCAGGCCTCGGCGCCCGGCGTCTCCCGGGCGCCGAGCAGTTCCTCGACCCGCATCCGCAGCACCGCTCGCGAGCTATCGGGCACCCGGCCGGCATCGCCGGGCGGCAGGCCGTCCCGGCCCGGCGGGATGTCGGGTTCGTTATAGGTGAAGATCGCATCCGGATCGGGTTCCCGGCCTGAGCCGTCGCGCATGGTTCCTCCTCGCCGAGGTCAGGGGGTCAGGGTCGTCACGAGTCCGTGCCGACGCATCTTGTCGATCTGGCAACCGGTGACCACCGTGCTGTCCCGGCGCGATCTGGAGAAGATGAAGTTGTCGGAGATGTTCGGCGAGGCGGGGTCGGTGTCGGAACAACCATCCTCTTCGTCGGCGTGCTCCAGACCGAGGTAGTGCCCCGCCTCATGGGCGAACGTCTGGCCGAGGTTCACCGTGTCGGCGTCGCGGCAGATCAGGATGCCACTGCTCGGGCCCTGTTTGTCGACGGGCCCGTTGACGTTCGAGGCACCGGCGGAGCCGTCCCACATGCCCTCGACGAAGAAGGCGTCGAGGAAGGCATTGTCTCCCATGGTGTAGCGGGAGAACAGCTCGTCGATCTCGGCCTCGCTGTCGATGAACCGGAACCGTTGCTTGTCGGCCTCCATTTCGGGCGTTCCCTCGATCCGGAACAGCTCCACGCCGCGGACCGTCATGTCCCTGGACCGGAAGATACCCGAGGCGATCTCCGCCGCCGCCCGCCGGTATTCCGCGCGCTCGGCGGCGGTGAAGTCGCCGACCCGGATGATGTTGTAGCCCACCTCGCGCATCGTCCGCCAGACCTGGCCGTCCTTGGGGGTGAACCCGTCATTGGACATGCTGTACTCGAAGGTGAGGTCTCCCGCGTTGCGGAAGATCTCGAAGTCCGCGCTGCCAGGGGCGTGGAAGGTGATCACGGTGCCGTACTGCGTCTGGCCGGGCAGAAGCGTGACAGGGCCGCTCAGGTCGAAGGCCAGCGTGCCGACGAGGGTTCCGGCGTCGGTCATCCGCACTGTCATCCGGCGGGCGAGATTGACCAGCATCGGCATGCTGTTCACCCAGCGCACCGCCGCATGGCACTCCCAGCGGCCCAAGGAGAAATTGAACTTCGGCGCGCCCGCCACCCCCGACTGCGTCCAGAACGACGGCGTGATGTACATCTGCACGGTTCCGCGGGTCCTGACCTGCAGGACGAAGCCCTTCTGGGCGACGCTGCCGTCGTCGTTGCGGGTCGTGGTGAACAGATGCAGTTCCCCGGCCTCGGCGGAGACGACGCCCTCGATCGTCTTGCTGCCGGAGGCCCTGTCCTCGTCGTCGATCGCAAGGTCGGCTCGGTGGACGGCGCCGGAGGGGAAGCGCACCAGCACACTGAGGATCTCGGCCCTCGCCTTCTGCCGGGGCAGCGCGACAGGGATCGCCGCCGGCTCACCCACGTACAGCGGCTCCGCCTGCGCGGCTTCGGCGGGCACCACACCTGGCCCGAGCAGCCTGACCCGGCCCCCGACCGTGATCTCACCGAACCCGCCATCGCCGACGTCCATGCCGCCCCCGTTCGCACCCGATCCGCAGCACAGGCGATCCCCGCCCCATCCGGTCTCAAACCCAGGGTGCCCGTAGTGATACTCATGGTGAGTTCGACTTTCCGCGGCTTTTGCCAAGGGCGAGGTTCCCTCCAAGGAGCAAACAAGCGTACGCTTGGTACGCTGCATCCCTGGAAGGGGACTGCTGACCGACGTCAAGACCTATCCCACCTCATCTGCGGGGAGCTACGCACGGCCGAACTGACGCTCGACTTGGTCGACCCCTCGACCGGGGAGGTGTGGGCGCGGATCCCGCGCGGGACCGGGCAGGACGCCGACGACGCGGTGACCGCCGCCAAGAAGGCCTTCCCCAAGTGGTCTTCGATGCCGGCCGCCGGACGGGCGTTCTTCCTCCACAAGGTCGCCGAGGTCTTCACCGAGAACGCGGCCGAGCTCGCCTCGCTGGAGACCCGCGACAACGGGCGCATCATCAGGGAGGAGAGCGGGAGAAACCATGGGAACGGGCAACCGGCTCTGCCTTCATGAAACACCCGGTCGGAGTGACGTGCACCCGTGCCACCTCACCGTCCACCAGGCAGGATGGCCGGGCCATCGGCCCTACCTGCGGTTCCCACGGTTTATCCCGGTCTCCAGTCCGTGCCGAGCTCATCCACGGCCAAGGCGTAATCGTCTCCCGCAAGACCGTGGAGAAACTGATGCGCCGAGCCGGCCTGGCAGGGCTGCCCCTGCGGCGCCGGGCCAAGCGCGTCCCGCCGGCCACGACGGTGACCGACCTCGTCAAACGCGACTTCCGACGTGACGGCCCGAACCAGCTATGGGTCACCGGCATCACCGAACACCCCGCCCGAGAGGGCAAGCTCTACTGCTGCATCGTTCTGGACGCCTACTCGCGCCGGGTGGTCGGCTGGGCCATCGACTCCCGCCAGCGAGCCGACCTTGCCACCAGCGCGCTCGGAATGGCCATCGACGCCCGCGGCACCACCGGCCAGATACCCGGCGGGATCATCCACGCCGACCACGGCACCCGGTTCACCTCCTGGACCTTCACCGAACGCGCACGCAGAGCAGGCCTACTGCCCTCCCTGGGCACCGTCGGCGACCCCTATGACAACGCCGTCGCCGAGGCGTTCTGGGGACGCCTGCAGATCGAACTCCTCGACCGGCAACGCCGGCGGACCCGCGTCGAACTCGCGAACGCGATCTTCGAGTACATCGAAGGGTTCTACAACCGCCGCCGACGCCACTCCGCTCTCGACTGGATGAGCCCGCTACAGTTCGAAACCACCACCCGAACGTCGAGCCCGATCTCCTCACCAGCGAGTCCGTGAAACCGGGGGGACATCAACCTGACCACCGATAGGGGAACCTCACGGCTGTTCTGATGCGGCAGGAGGTCGGGCCGTCGACGGGGTGTGCCCACCCGGCCGCGCACTGGCCGCATCCTGTCCGGCGGCGGGACTGGTCAGGTGATGTCATTGTGTTTCCGCCGGTCAACGACACGGCCAGCGGGATGCCGCCACCATCGGTCAGGACGTGGTGCTTGGAGCCCTCTCGTTTTCCGTCGACCGGGCCCGGCCGGTTTGGCCGCCCCTGAGTGCTCTGACGTGTGAGCTGTCGCTTCCCGTCCGCGACCAGTCCAACTGTCTTGCGGTGTGCAGTTCCATCAGCAATGCCTGGGGCAGGGTGTCCCACACACCGGGAACCGCACAACACCTTGCGCTCCCACAGCCCGTCGGAGGCGATCCACGGGGGTTGATCGCTCTTCTTCACGAGCCCACCGGTGCTCCCGTTGGATGGTCAGGTGAGGGCGTCGTAGTAGGGCTTCATCGCCGGGTAGTAGTCGGTGAAGGAGGGGCGGGGGGCTCCCTCGCGCGCTGCTGTGAGGAGGTCCAGGTAGTACTCCCAGCCCGCCCCCATCTCGGCGAGCGGTGCTCCAGGCGCCAGGTGGTGGGCGAAACGGAGCTCGGTGACGCCCGCGGTCTCGGCCAGCAGGAGCTCCACGCGCCAGTCCCCGGAGGCGTCGGACATCGACAGGGCCAGTCGGTGCGGTGGTTCGCATGCGTCGATGCGCGTCTCGCACCACGGCTCGTCCTCCTCGAAGGACATCCGCACGCGGATCGTGGCGCCGGGGGCCGCGTCGCCCTCCCACGGGCCGAACCAGCGCGCGGTGCGTTCGGGCTCGGTGACGCTCGCCCATACGTCCTCGATGGGTGCCCGGTAGGTCCGGACGAGGACGAGGTCTCGCCCTTCCCCGGTAGTGATCAGCTTTCCGGTGGGGGTCATGCTGTCCTCTCCTCTTCTGCGTCGTCCGTCTGGGCCTGCGCGCGGCGCTCGCGCACGGTGCGGCGGACCTCGGTCTCCAGGGCGTCGAAGCGGTGCGCCCACCCCTCGGGGCGGCTCAGGTCCGCGAGCCAGTCCGTGAGCTCGGCGAGCGGTTCGGTGCGCAGTGAATACAGCCGCCGCCGTCCCACGAGCTCGTCGCTCACCAGGCCGCTCTGCCGCAGTACCCGCAAGTGTCGGCTCACCGCGGGCCGGCTGATGGCGAACCTCTGGGCTATCACGCCCGCCGGCAGGCTCCCCTCGCGCAGCAGCATGAGGATCTCCCGCCGAACGGGATCCGCGATCGCCTGCATCACTTCGTCCACCCATGAAGTGTAACCCACAAGTTACGCTTTTGTCCGGTGTGCGGGATGGCCCACCGCCTCCGTTCCGCGGCGGCCCGGTGGCTCCATCGGGAACCGGGCTGCAGGCAGGGCCTCTGAGGCCTCGCGACGGGGATCGGGCGGCAATCGAACGACCAGCGGCGTCAGCGAGAGGTCAGGACCCGGATTATCGCCACTGACCGTTCTGATGCGGGCGGGTCGCTGTGCGCGGTCTACACGTCCTTGGGATTCGCGAGAGCTTTGTGGACGAGGCCGAGCGCTCCCTTCCCGGCGCGGGCCGTCTCGCGCCCCGCAGGGCGGCCCTCGTCCACCTGAGCCGGGCGGTGCTCGCCGATCCCGCGGAGGCGGAGCGTCACTTCGCCTCGGCGCTGGCCGCACCGGTCCTCTCGCCGCGTCCCCTGGAGCGCGCCCGAGCACTTCTCGCGTACGGGGAGTGGCTGCGCCGCCGGAGGCGCATCGTCGAGGCGCGCTCCTCGCTGACCGAGGCGGAGACCGCTTTCCGAAGCCTGGGCGCGCGCCCCTGGACCGCACGGGCCCAGGCCGAGCTCCGGGCCGCCGGCGCCCAGGGCCTCAGCACGGAACCGGACGCCTTCACCCTGCTCACGCCCCAGCAGCAGCAGATCGTCCGGCTCGCCGCACGGGGCCTGACCAACCGCGAGATAGCCGAAAAGCTCTACCTCTCCCCCCGAACCGTGAGCTCGCACCTCTACCGTGCCTTTCCCAAACTCGGCATCACCGTCCGCTCCCAGCTGAGGGACGTCGTCGAGACCGTTGACGCCACCGCGTGAGACGGGCCCGTCCCCGCCACCGGTCGGCCGCGAGCCCGTTTTCGTCGGGCTCGGCCCCGTCGGGTCGCCTCGGCGACCAGGCCTCTGCGCGGCGCGGTGAAGGACCGGTCCGGGCTCCTACCGGCGCCCGGCCCGGTCTTTCAGGAGAACGTCTCGCGGGTTGAGGTCGGGTGTTCGCACCGGTGCGGGCGCAGGCCTTCGATCGCGATGTCCAACAGCCGTCCCGCCTGTGCGTCGTCATCGTGGTCCTCGGCGGCGAGCGAGATGGCGCTGACGAGCGCGAGCAGGTCCTCGGTGCGGATGCCGGGACGCGCCGCCCCCGCCTGTTGAGCCTGCTGGAGGAGCTCGTCGGCTGCGGTGGTGATCATCATTTTGCAGTCGTCGTCCTCCTGCAGCAGGTCGGTGTCCCGGCCGTCGCGCAGCAGCGAGCCGACCAGGCCCCGGCTGGCCGCCGCGTAGGCGTTGAAGTCCCGCAGCCAGGAGAAGAGCGCGGCACCGGGTTCGCTCGCCCGGGCGTGCTCCTGGGCCCTGGCGCAGAGCGCTTCGACACGGTCGTGGAAGACGGCGTCCAGCAGGGCGCGCCGGGAGGGGAAGTGCCGGTGCAGGGTCGCCGACCCCACGCCGGCCTGTCGGGCGATGCCTTCCAGGGACGCGTCGGCGCCGTGAGCCGCGAACGCCTGCTGGGCGGCGGCGAGGATGCGTTCGTAGTTGCGCCGGGCATCCGCGCGCAAGGGCCGTCGCGCTGTGGTGCCGGCCACGGTGACCTCCTGCGTTTGCTAAATGGGGTGGTACTCCGGTTAGTGTAGCGCCACATAAGTGGGGTGCCACCCCACTTGTATCCGGAGAGACGGCCAGGAGGAACTGACCATGCGTGCTGTGCGATACGACCGTTTCGGCCCGCCCGAGGTGCTGCGCGTCGACGAGGTGCCCACACCACGCCCGGGACCGGGGGAGGTGCTCGTCGAGGTGCACGCCGCGAGCGTGGACGCGGGGGAGACCGCCTTCCGCGCGGGCAGGATGCGCCGCGTCACCCGCGCCGCGTTCCCACGTGGCGTGGGCGGGGACTTCTCCGGCCGCGTCGTGGCGGTAGGCGCAGAGGCGCGGACGTGGCATGTCGGAGACGCGGTGTGGGGACTCATGCCGCACTTCGTCTTCGGAGCCATCGCCGACCATGTCGCCGTACCCGAGCAGCGGCTCGCCAGGGCACCCGAGAACCTGAGCCTGCTCGAAGCCGCCGCCCTTCCGGTGTCGGGCACCACCGCCCTGACCGCGCTGACGGACAAGGCCCGCCTCGCCCCCGGTGAGCGCCTCCTGGTCCGCGGGGCCACCGGGGGCGTCGGCAGCGTCGCCGTGCAGCTGGGCAAGGCGCTCGGCGCCGAC
Source organism: Actinocorallia libanotica (assembly GCF_039525175.1). Classification (NCBI taxonomy): domain Bacteria; kingdom Bacillati; phylum Actinomycetota; class Actinomycetes; order Streptosporangiales; family Thermomonosporaceae; genus Actinocorallia; species Actinocorallia libanotica. The sequence continues at coordinate 154,042 of NZ_BAAAHH010000015.1, read as the reverse complement.
GTCACCGCCCTCGCCGGTGCCCGCAACCTCGACTGGATCAAAGAGCTCGGTGCCGACGCGGCCTTGGACTACCGCACGACCCGGCCGGAGGACCTCGGCCGCTTCGACGTCATCATCGACCTGGTCGGCACCGATCTCGGCGCCTACCAGGCGCGGCTCACCCGGCGGGGACGCATGGTCGCGCTCGCGTTCGACCCGGACCGCATGATCGGGTCCATGCTCGGCACCGGACTGCGGGCCGCCTTTCGGCCCAGGAAGATCAAGCTCTTCAGCAACGACCCGTCAGCCGGCCGCATCGCCGAACTCACCGCGTCCGCCGAGGCGGGGCACGTCCGCCCCGTGATCGACACGATCTTCCCGATGGCCGAGGTCGCGGAGGCCCACCGCAGGCTCGAAGCCGGCGGTGTCCGCGGGAAGTACGTGATCGACGTGCAGCGCCCGTAACAGGTGCACGAGCTCAAGGCCCGTTGAGCCGCCCAGCACGCCTCGACCCGGGGCACCCCCGACGTTCCCGGTCAGCGCATCGGGCCGTCCACGCCGAGGCCGCTCGGCCGTTGCCGGTCATCGTCGTCCTCGTCGATGCTCCCGAGAGGCACGACCCCGGAGGAGGCTCAGGAGGCGAATTCGCACGGCGTGCGTGCGAAATGGGCTGCTCGGGAGAGCTCTCCGCCATGCAATCGACCTGTAGACGTGGCATCCGATCGTCGAGCCCTTGTCGGCCTTCGCGTGGCCACGGCGGTCGTCGACTCGGATGCGGCGGACTCGGCGAGGATGAGGCGTTGCGAACGGGAGGAGGGGGCGTGGGCGAGGGGATGGCGGCGAGGCTCGAGGACGTGGACTGGTCGGTGGTGATCAGTCCCGGCACCGCTCAGAGGCACGGGCCCGAGCTGGTGCTGGACCTGTGGCGGCCGGAGGCGGCCGAGGCCGCGCTGCGGACGCTGCGGCAGGTCTGCGCTTTGGGGGAGTACCTGTACCCGGCTGCCGCCGAGCTGCTGCCGGTGCTGGTCGAGGCGGCGGCCGATCCCGCGGTGAGCGTTCGGGCGCGGCTCGTCGAGTGCGTCGGGGAGATCGCCGCGACGGCCGCCGGGGCCGAGGCGGAAGGTCGGGCCGTGCGGCTGCCCGCGATGGCGTACCTGCGGACCGGGCCGCGTCCGGCCCCCGCCGAGCGGGCCCGGACGCGGCGGATGGCGCGGGACTGGTCCCAGATCTGGGACGGCGCGGTGACCGGTCTGGCGGCGCTGCTGGACGACCCTTCCTGGGAGGTGCGGCGGAGCGCGGCGACGGCGCTCGCCCAGGCGACCGGCCGGGCCGACGAGGTCACGGCGCTGCTCCAGAGGCGCTTCGAGGCCGAGAAGGCCACCGCCGTGGCGGAACGGCTGGTCGACTCCGTCGGACGGCTGGCCGACCGCACGGGTCGGCCCGCGGACACCGTGGCCTGGCTGCGCGCACGGCTGACCCGGGACGATGAGGCACGCCCGGACGTCAGGCTCGCCGCCGTCCGGGCACTGCGCCATGTGCTTCCCGGCCACGACGATCCCGCTTACGCCCGCGCCGTGACGGGGACGCTGCTGAGCTCCGGACGGCCGTTCTCCGTCCGGGACGGCGATCTCTTCGACCTGGACGCCTCGGAGGCCTGCGCGGCCGACGCGCTGCTGGGCGGAGACCTCCCCGGCCGCCTCGCCCTCGCGCGCGCCTTGCTGCGCCACGGCGAACCGCGGCGGCGGACCGGCGGCATCCAGGCGGCCGTCATGCTGATGGCTGACCGGCGCACGGCCGTGCCCGCACTGCTGCCCGACGTCGCCGCGCTCGCCGGAGACCCGCTGCCGGACAACCGCGCCCTCGCCCTGCGGGCACTCGCGATGTGCGGCACCGCCTCCCGCCCCTGGGCCGACGCCGCCGCCGCGCGCCTCACGCCGGAAGGCGAACCGGACCCGCGCGTGCGGACTCAGGCGCTGTGGGCGCTGTGCAGGATGGGGGACGACCGGGGCGTGCCCGTGCTCGCCGAACGCATGGCCATCCCGGCCCGGGAGAAGAGGGACGGCTTCCGGGACTGGCGGCCGGAGTCGAACCAGGGCCGCTGGCGCGATCCCGAACCGAACTTCTGCGAGATGCTCGCCCCCTTCGCCGCGCACCACGGCGTGCTGCTGCCCGCGTTGATGCTCAAGATGGCGGCCCGGCACGATCGGATCCACTACCCCCGCGTCCTGGTCCGATGGCACCGGGACGGCGCCCCCGTGGTGCCCGCCCTGGTCGGCCTCCTCGACACCGGGCATGCGGTGTGGGCGGCGCACGCCCTCGCCGCCATCGACCCGGGGCCCGTCGCCGCCGGTCGTGAGCGGCCGTTGCGCGGACTCCTCGGTTCCGCTGAAGACGGCGGCACACGGCGGCTGCGCGGCCCCCGCGACTCCTCCAGCCTCGACCCCGTCGCCTACTGGCGCCTGACCGGCGACCCCGGTCCCGCCTTCGCCACCCTGCGGTCCGGACGGCTCTTCGCCTGGCAGCGGGACGAGGTCTGCGCCGCCCTGGGGCCCGCGGCCGCCGGAGAGGCGGACCGGCTGCGACGGGAACTGCCGTCCGCCGCCCCCGCCCGAGTCCCGTTCCTGCTGCGGACGCTGTGGCGGGTCACCGGCGATCCCGGTGAGGCCGTCCCCGCCCTCCTGGACCTGAGCGCCCCCTACTCGCGCCGCGGACCCGCGACCGCTGAGAGCGCCACGGCCCTGATGCTGCTCGCCGAGATGGCTGCGGCCGATCCGCCCGTCGCCGCCCAGGCGTCGGACCGTCTGCGGGACGCGTTGCGCGACCCGGCGCGTCTGGGCCACGAACGCACCCTGGCCATCGCCCGCGTGCTGTGGCGCGCCGGCGGCCGTCCGGACGAAGTCGCCCCCGCCCTGACATTCCTGGCGGCCCGTCTGGGGGAGCCCGCTGACCGGCTGGCCCTGTTCTTCACCCGCCTGGAAACGCTGACCCTCCTCGCCGAGGTCGCCGCCGCCGATCCCACCGCGGTCGCCCCCGCCCTCCCCGGCCTCAGGTCTTTGGCCGACGCCGACGAACGCCCCCTCACCCACCGCCACTGGCGCGTCCCCGTCCGCCGCCACTGGCGTTCCGTCGAGGCCGACGACGCCCTGCGAGCCGCCGTCCGAGCCGTGCTCGACGCCGCCCGGCCCGGGTGAGAGCGGTTCGGTCTCGGGACGGATCCGGGAGGCGGTGAAGCCAGGCGCGACTGGACCGCCGCTGGCGCTGGCCGCCCCGCCGGCGATCGGGCGGCCGCGAGGCGTGCGGGATCCTGCTCGGGCTGCGTACCGGATCCGAAGAGTTTCTGCCGCATGGTCCGAGTAAGACTCAAGGGCAGGGGACAGCACTGGAGTCGGGCATCTTCGTGAAGCTCATGTCCATCCAGTGCCGCCAGTTCGAGCCGTCGTCGGTGCGCTCCCATTCGGCCGTCATGGAGCCGCCGTCTTCGGCGATCACCAGCGTCGCCCGCTCGGTCTCGCCGGCGAACGTCCAGACGCCGTCGTCGTCGACGCTCGCCCGCATGGTGACGAACTCGCCGCGGTTGTCGAAGGAGCGCATGGGATAGGTCCGGCTCGCCGGATCGTAGGGGCCGATCATCTCGATGACCTCGACGTGTTCGTCGTTCATGCGCACGTCCACGCGGTGGATGAGGAAGTGCTCGCCCGCCAGCCACTCGTAGGTGTCCGATCCGGCGATGCGGATCTCCGGATCGGTCGGGGTGGCCGTCATCCGCCCCTGCGAACGCCAGCGGCCGACCAGCGCGTTCAGCCGCCGGTTCTCCGGTCGCGGCGCAGGGGTGTTGTCGTCTCCCGGCATGGCGGATCCTCGTCCTCGAAAGTATGTAAGATGTTGCTTAAACACTTACACACTGTCCCGGCAGTGCGCAAACGAAGGCGGTGGCCCATGGACGACGCGCTTCGCGCCGTGGCGGACCCGACCCGCCGCGCCATCCTCGTCCTGGTGCGGGATCGCGAGGTGTCGGCGGGCGAGATCGCCGAGCGCTTCCCCGAGATCAGTCGCCCCGCGGTGTCCCAGCACCTGCGAACGCTGGCGGCGGCCCGCCTCGTCGATGTCCGCCGCGCGGGCAACCGCCGCTTCTACCGGCTGCGCCCGGAGGGGCTGGCCGAGGCGGTGACGTTCCTGGAGACCATGTGGTCCGCCTCGCTCAGCCGCCTTCAGTACGAAGCCGAGCAGGAAGAACGCACGCACACCGGTGACCAGGACACGAAGGGGTCGTTGTGAGCAGGACGATCGAGCAGACGCTGCACATCCGCGCGCGCCCCGAGACGGTCTGGCGGTTCTTCACCGACCCGGCGCGTCTGGCGCGATGGTGGGGAACGGCCGAACTGGACGCCGGTCCCGGCGGCGTCTTGCGGGTCGCGATGCACGAGGGCCCGCGCCCGGTGATGCGCGGCCGGTTCGTGGAGCTCGTGCCGTACGAACGCCTCGTCTTCACCTTCGGCTGGGAGGCCACCCCGGGCGCGCCCGACATCCCGCCGGAGTCCTCCCGGGTCGAAGTCACCCTGACCCCGGACGGCGACGGCACCGAGCTCACCCTGCGCCACAGCGGCCTGCCGACCGTCCTGGAGGAGGAGACCGGCGACGGCTGGGCGCACCTCCTCCACCGCCTGGCCGAAACGGCCGGCCCCGGTGGCAGGCCGCTGGACCAGGCACCAGGCCCGTGCGAGGAGGGCGATCGGTGCTGAGCGACGCGGGAGCGGCGTCGTGCCCGGCGGCGGAGGCGCGGGTACGGCCGGATTCGGCCGGAGAAAGCCTTGGACGAATCCCCCCGATCGCCTGTCCGTAGACCGAGATGTTCTCACATTGAAATGATCACTGTACGTCGAATCGCGGCCGGACGCCGTGAGTCGATGCCTTCGAGGAAGGGTCACACGGATGAGCGCGCCGCAAGCTTTGACACCGGTTTCCGGCCGCTACCGATCCGCAGGGAGCGTTCCGTCGCAGGGATTCGGGTGAAGCGGAGGAACCGATCGGTCCCGGCCCGGCTTCCACGCCTCAGGCCCCGGATAAAGGCGGGCCGCCACGTTTTCGGTCCAAACGGACGAACGACCGTCGCGGTCGGATGATGCCCACTGAACTGGAAGAACGCCCAGCGTACGGCGCCTTTGCCGTGTTACGGGGATATTTCGTGACTCAGCCCTGGAGATCAGGATTTCTGGTGCGCAAATAACACTCGCCTGAGTTTTATGCCCTTCGGGTAAGTATCTGGATTCGCCGCCGCTCAGCGAACATGAGGCGCCGTTTCTGGATCACGAAGTGGGGATGCCGCCGTGGCTGAGAACTCGTTGCCCGAGTACGCCGAGCTGTTCGGGGAGTCGCGGTTCGTGGAGGGGCAGGACGCGAGGGCGGTGACTTCTCCGGCGGCGTACTTCGTCGAGCTGCTGGGCCTGCTGGAAGGCACCTTCGACCGGCCGGGCCTGCTGGAACGCAGGCCGGACCTCAAGCGGATCGTCCTGGACGAGAAGAACACCTTCGGCGAGACCGCCTACCTGGACATCGTCAACGAGGTGCTCGAACGCCTCGTCGGCCCCGATCCCTACGACACGCTCCGTACCCGGGTCCACCCGTTCGGGCTGCCGTTCTCGGTCCGGAACGAACGGCTCCGCGCGCATCTCGACGAGCTGAAGGTCACCCCGGAGGAGCTCTACCGGCTCTTCGCCGCGCGCGTCGATCACGACATCGCCGCCCGCGAGTACCTGGGCCTGTCGGCCGAGGAAGTCACGGTGCTGACCACCGAGTCGGTTCTCGGGGCCGAGCTGGCCCAGCGCTACGGGCTGCTCGCCGGCGAGGACTTCGACGCCCTCCTGGACGCCCGCCGCTTCCTCGAGGCGACCGGCCTGGACGAGGCGGCCCTGCGCGAGCTGGTGAAGCTGCGCACCGAGGTGCGGCTGAATCCCGAGGAGACCCGCCTGGCCGCCCCGGCCGGACCGGGCTCGCTGATCGCGTGGCTCGACCGCGCCCACCGGCTGATCCGGCTGACCCGCAAGACCGGCCTGACCCTCACCGACGCCGACACGGTCCTGACCGCCTTCGCCGCCGGACGCCTCGACCTCCCCGCCCTGCGGGCCGTCGCCGGCGTGGTCCGCCTGGTCCGGCTGCACGGCATGACCGTCCCGGACGTCTGCGGCCTGATCCTGCCGTGGAAACCGGCGGAGGGCGCGGTCGTCGAGACGGCCACCGGCGACATCCTGACGCCCGCGAACCGCGACTACCGGTTCCGCCTGGCCGCGCTGATCGACGTCGCCGAGCCCGACATCGCGGAGATCGTCCGGCGCTACCGGCAGCGCTACTCCGCCGGCGAACCCGGACCGTTCGACGGCGGCCGGGTGGAGCTCCCCGAGATCACCCTGATCCGGCGGTGCGGCCTGCTGGCGCGGGCCCTGGGCATCTCCGCCGGGGAGCTGTTCGACCTGCTGGCCGCGATCGAGGGCGACCCGTCGCTCCAGCGGTACTCGACCTTCGCGGTGCTGGGCGAGCCGGGCCCGCAGACCCGCGACCTGCACGCGGTGCTGCGCGGCGGCCCGCCGCAGACGGTGCTCTGGCTGGCGCAGACGCTGTTCGCGATCGCCGGCTGGACGGGGCGCGCCGGGTTCGACGGCGCGGAGCTCGCCAAGATCCTCGGCGGACGTCCCGAGACCGACGACTCCGGACGGATCGCGCTGTTCAAACGGCTCGGCGAGGAGCTCGACCAGGTGGCGCTGGAGCCGTCCGCGCTGGTGTCGGACCGGTTCGGCGAGCGTGCGGCGAAGGTCGTCCATGACGTGCTGGTCGCCTGCCGCCCCGGCGTCGTCCCGTCCGTCGGCAGCCGCGCCCTGGAGCTGGACGCCGAAGCCGTGCGCGGCGCCGCCTACCGGGCCGTCACCGACCTGGGCGTGATCTTCGCTTCGGACTTCGAGGGGCTGGGCCTCGGCGAGCGCCTCCAGAGCAAGGTCTTCCGCAATCTCGTGTTCCGCGGGGTGCTGCACACCGACGGCGCCCTCGCGGCAGAGACCACCGCCCTCAGCCCGGCGGAGCTGGCCGGGGACTTCTCCGCGCACCGCGAGGCCGTCTTCAAGGCGATCGGCGCGGCCATCAACGGGACGGCGGTGTTCCGACCGTCCGACCTCGCCGCGTTCGGCGAGCTGAGCAACGCCGAACGCGGCGAGCTGTACGACAACCTCTGGTACATCGGCTACATCGAGGAGCACGGCACCCTCGTGGAGCCGGACTTCTTCCTGGACGCCCGGAACGTCGCCCGCTTCGAGGTCAACGCCGATCTCGCCGACGCGGCCGGCCCGCTCGGCGCGCTGTTCGCCGAGCGCCTGGCCGACTTCCGCGACGACGCGCTGCGCCTGGAGCCCGCCGCCCTCGCCGAGCTGTGGCTGACCCCCGCGCAGACGACCCGGCTGCTGGAGAGCCTGCACTTCAACGGCCACCTCGACGCCGAGGGCCGCTTCACCGACCAGGCCGCGCTGCTGACCCTGCCGCTCGCCGACTTCGGGCTGGCGGCCGAGTTCGCGCCGATCCGCGCCGAGCTGCTCGGGATCCTCCAGGCCGGGATCGCCGCGCACCGCGCCAAGCTGACGACCTTCAGCGCGGACGACTTCGCCGACCTCGCCGACGGGCTCGCCGCCCGCCGCGCGTTCACCGCGATGGACGGCGTCCACCTGTCCGGGGGCCGGGTCCTGGACGCCGACGAGTTCGCCGATCCCGAGGGCACCGTCTGGCTCGGCCCGGGCTTCCTCGCCCCCGACCAGGACGCGGTGTTCGCCCGGATCGTCCGAGTGCTGCGCGATGAGGCCCCCTACTGCGTCGCCCCCTCCGCCCTGGACGCCCTGGGCCTGGACGAGGCGGGCCGCGACCAGGTGATCGCGCACCTGATCAAGGAAGGCGACCTCACCCCGCGCCTGGCCGTCACCCGCGACCGCCTCGGCTACTTCGCCAACCCCGACAACTCCCTGGCGTTCACCCTGCCCGGCGCCCCCGACCACGCCCGCAAGGTGTTCTTCCTGCTGCACACGGTCGCCCGCGCGCTGACGGCGGCCGTCACCGAGATCACCGACCGGCTCACCACCCTGGCCGGCCGCCAGAGCACCACCCTGTACTCCTGTCTCGCCGACGTGCTCGGCGTGCCCGCCGCCGTCGCCGAGGCCATCGCGCAGTGCGTCGCCGGCGGCCCCGCACAGGCCCGCGCGCTGCTGTCCGTCCCGGCCCTGGACCTGGTGGAGCCGCCCGCGGACGCCTGGGTGCGCCTGGCGGTCCGGCGGATCCGCCGGTTCGCGGCGCTGGCGGCCAAGCTCGGCCTGACCCCGGACGAGGTCCGCGCGGTCTTCGCCGACCAGGACCTGACCGGCAAGTTCCCCGAGCCGCTGACCCTGCCGCAGGGCGTGGACCGCTTCGACGCCCTGCTGGAAGGCGGCGACGGCCTGCTGTACCTGTTCGCGGGCAACGGCTACTGGACGTACTCGGCCGCCACCCACGAGCCCACCGGGACCGGCCGCCGCCCGCTCACCGACCTGTCGCCCCGGTTCGCCGCGCTGGCCTCGATCGACGCGGCGTTCGTCCGTCCCGGCGGCGTCGAATGGCTGGTCGGCCGCGACGCCGCGGGCACCTCCTCCGTCTTCACCCGCGACAAGGGGGGCACCGCGTGGGTGCCGCGCGCCCAGACCTTCGGCAAGGTCAAGAGCGCTTTCACCGATCCGGCACGGATCGACGGCGCCTACACCGACACCGACGGGCACACCTTCCTGTTCGCCGGCGACCAGTACGTCCGCTACTCCAGCGGTCTGGCCACCGCCGACGAGGGCTACCCGCGCCCGGTCGCCGACTGGTGGCGGCACGAGGGACTGCCCGGCCCGGCGCCGACCACCCCCCTGGACGCCTGCTTCCAGGACCGCGACGGCCTCATCCACGTGTTCACCGGCGGCGTCGAGCACACCACCGCCGGGACGGCGCCCACCGTCCAGGGCTGGGGGACGGCGCCCGCCGCGATCGGCCTGACCGGCGTCGACGCCGCCTACGTCGAGGGCGCCGCGGTCCGGCTCCTGGCGGGCGGCAGGTGGCTCGGCTACTCCGACAGCATCGAGAACCCGGGCGTCCTGGCCGACGAGGGCACCGTCCGTCCCGCCGGGGTCCCGCCGCAGTTCGAGACGGGAGTCGAGGCCGCGTTCACCGCTCCGGACGGCGTCGTGCACCTGTTCAAGGACGGCAGGACCGTCGCGCTGACCGGTCCGGGCGCGACCTCCGTCGCGGTCACCGACCGCTGGGGCGTGCTGCCCGCGCCGCTGACCGGCGGGATCGTGGACGCCGCGTTCACCGGCCTCGACGGCAAGACCTACCTGTTCAGCGGCTCCACCTACCTGCGGTACTCCACCGGCGACTACTCGGTCGCCGACCCGGGCCACCCGCGCTCCATCGCCGGAGACTGGGGCGGCCTGACCAAGGTCGAGGCGTCGTTCGTGCTGGACGGCCACACCTACCTGTTCGGCGTCGGCGGCCACCTGTTCGACCTGCCCGCCGACAGCCGCGCCGACCTGGACGCGGGCCGGGCCACCCCGCGGCTGCGCAACCTGCTCGCCGGGCACGGCCTCACCTTGCGCGAGGTCCGCCGCAACGCCGGCGACTGGGTCATGGCCACCGAGGAGGGCGTCACCCTCACGGTCCGGCTGGAGGGCCTGCGGCTGAAGGCGTCCGGCGACGGTTCGCGCTTCTACGTCCGGTACTCCACCCGCGACTACCGCACCCCCGACGCCGGGTTCCCCAAGCCGCTGTCGGACAACTGGTGGAACATGCCGGCCCACATGGAGCTGGGCCCGGTCGACGCGGTGTTCACCGGCCGTGACGGACGCACCTACCTGTTCTCCGGCGACCGGTTCGTCCGCTTCGATGCCCGGCACCGCTGGTGGTCGGAGCCGATGGCGCTGCGCGAGCGGTGGGACAGCATCCCCTTCGCCCGGATCGACGCGGCGTTCGTCGGCGTCGACGGACGCACCTACGTCTTCTCCGGCGACCGGTACGTGCGGTACTCCACCGACGACTACACCCAGGTCGACGACGGCTACCCGGAGAAGGTCTCCAGCCTGTGGGGGCGGGTGTCCAACACCCTGGCCCGCACCGGGAAGGTCGACGCGGCGTTCGTGCTGGACGCCGTCGAGAAGATCGACGGGGTGGACAGGCCCCGGACCAGCACCTACCTGTTCTCCGGCGACCAGTACGTCCGCTACACCCACACCGGCACCGCGACGCCCGCGACGGTGGACCCCGGCTACCCGCGTCCGCTGTCCGCCCTGCGCACCGAGCCGGGCCTGGCCGGACTGCCCGCCGGGTTCGGGCGGATCGACGCCGCCTACTCCGACCGGCGCACCGCCTACCTGTTCTCCGGCGGGCGCTGCCACGCGGTGTCCGGCACCACCTACCGACGCTACGACGGCCTCCCGATCAGTGATCTGACCTGCGCGTTCATCCAGGACGGCACGCTGGTGGCGGCGACCGCGGCGGGCTGGGTGCGGCTGTCGGCGCTGGAAGGCCGCACCGTCACCGCGACCCCGTTCCGGCCCCGTGCGCTGCGCGGCGTCCCGGACCGGTTCCGCACCGGCCTGGACTCGGTCCTGACCGGCGCTGACGGCAACACCTACCTGTTCCAGGGCGCGACCTGCTTCAACACCCAGCTCGGCCGCCCCTACCCGGCCGAGCAGGAATGGGGGCGGCCCCGCAACAACCTGTACGAGACCGGCGCGGTCGACGCGGCGTTCGTGGGTCGCGACGGACGCACCTACCTGTTCTCCGGCGACCAGTTCGTGGTGTACGCCGCCGACGGCGGAACGGCCATCGACGGCGACCCGCGGCCGATCGCCGACGGCTGGGCGGGCCTGACCAGCGTCGCCCTCGCCTACGTGCACGGCGACCGCACCTATCTGTTCGAGCGCCCCGACGCGGCCGGACGCCGCCGCTACCTGGTCTACTCCGGCACCACCTACGACGCCCCCGACCCCGGCCACCCCGGGCTCGCGGACGCCGACTTCCACCAGGCGCCCGAGGGCTTCCCGTTCCCGTCCGCGGTGCTGTCCGGCGGCGACACGCTGACCTTGCTGGCGGGCGAGTCGTGCGTGTCCCGCAGCGGCTCCGGCGGCTGGTCGCGGATCCGCCCGATCGAGCGGCTGTACCCCGGTTTCGACCGTGCCGCCGGCGAGCCCGGCGCCCCCGACGGCCTGCGCTCGGCGTTCCGCGCCGCCGACGGCACGATCCACTTCTTCTTCGACGACACCTTCGCCTCCCTGACCGGCGAGGTGCTCGGCGCCCGCACTCCCGTACGGGACCAGTGGGGCCGCTCGCCCAACCCGTTCCTGCCGCCGGGCGCCGCGGTCGACGCCGCGTTCGTCTGGAAGGGCCGGTACACCTACCTGTTCTCCGGCACCCGGTACGTCCGCTACACCGGCACCACCTACCGGCACATCGACCCCGGCTACCCCAAGACGATCATCGGTGAGCTGCGCAAGGAGCCGCCGTTCACCCGCCTGCCGGACGCCTTCGACGCGGCGCTGACCGCCCCGCTCGACGCGGTCGTCGGCAACGACCGCACCATCCACCTGATCAGCGGCGGGGTCTGCCACACCGTGTCGACCGAGCCGACCGGCACGATCGATCTCGCCGGGCTCGGCGGGACCCGCGACAACCTCGCGTCGACCGGCCGGGTCGACGCGACCCTCGTCGCCGGCGGCCGCACCTACCTGTTCTCCGGCGACCAGTACGTCCGCTACTCCGGCACCGACCGCAGCCGCGCCGACGACGGCTACCCGCGCCCCCTGTCGGCGCTCGCCGCCGAACTCGGCCTGCCGCCGCTGCCGCCGGAGTTCCAGGATGGCCTGGACGCGGCGTTCGCCGCGACCGATGGCACCGTCCACCTGTTCAAGGGCCGCGCCCACCTGGCCGGGGGAGTGGTCACGCCGCTCGCGGGCGTGTGGGGCAAGAACGGCAACGCGTTCGCGTCGGGCGCCCTGGACGCCGCGTTCACCGGCCGCGACGGCGAGCTGTACGCCTTCCGCGGCGGCCAGTACGTCCGCTACCCCGCGACCGGCGCGCTGGACACCGCCGAACTCGGCTACCCGCGCACCATCGCCGACGACTGGGGCGACCTGCCGCCGGACTTCGAGGCCGGGATCGACGGCGCGTTCACCCTGGACGGCCGCGTCTACCTGACCAAGGGCGACCGGTACGTCCGGTACTCGGGGCCCGGTCGGGTCGTGGACCGGACCTTCCCGCAGGCGTTCGCGCACCGCTGGACGGGCGGCGCCGACTACCGGCTCGGCGACGTGCACGTCATCGCGGGGTTCGCCGAGCTGTGCCGCACCCGCCCCGACGGGCTCGCGGCGTTCCTGCTGACCGGCGCCGAGGACCCGTACGCGCACCTCGCCGACCGGTTCGGCTGGCCGCTGGAGGAGGTCCGCTGGGCCCGTCGGCACATCGCGCTGCTGCGGCCCGACACCCGCGAGGAGGACCTGTTCGAGATCGAGTTCCTGCTGTCCCTCGCGAGCCTGTTCAAGGTCACCGGGCGGATCGGCAGCGGACCGGCCGAGCTCTACGAGAAGGTCTGGGCCAAGCTCTACGGCCCCGCCCGCGACCAGGACGCCGCCGCGGCCGCGCTGGGCGACATCCTGCGCCGCCGCTCCGCCCCGGCCGAATGGAAGACCGTGTCGGCCCGGCTCCGGGACCGGCTCAACACCCGCCGCCGCGACGCCCTCGTCGCCGCGCTCACCCCGGTCCACGGCAAGTCCCGCGACCTGTACGAGAAGTACCTCATCGACGTCGACATGGGCCCCGCGGGCACCACCTCGCGGGTCCGCGAGGCGATCGCCGCGACCCAGCTGTACGTCCAGCGCTACCTGCTCGACCTGGAGCGCGCCGACCTGCCCGCCGGGGTCGACCCCGTCCAGGTCAAGGCGCGGCTGCGCACCTGGTGGAAGTGGATGCGCACCTACCGGGTCTGGGAGGCCAACCGGAAGGTCTTCCTGTACCCGGAGAACTACCTGCGGCCCGAGCTGCGCGACCGCAAGACCCCGGCGTTCCAGGCCCTGCAGGACGACCTGCTCCAGCGCGAGATCACCGCGGCGACCGTCCAGGGCGCCTACAAGCGCTATCTGGACGAGTACACCGAGGTGTCCCGGCTCACCATCGCGGGCGGCTACGTCTACCCGGCCGAGGGCGCCGCGACCGGCGTGCGCCGCCTGGTGCTGTTCGGCCGGACCAGGACCGACCCGCGCCGCTACTACTACCGGACCGCCGAGTTCCGCGAGGGCGACAAGCTGTCGGCGACGTGGCGGCCGTGGCTGAAGGTCGACACCCAGATCACCGCGGACCGGGTGGACCCGGTGCACGCCTTCGGCCGGGTCTTCGTGTTCTGGCCGGTCGTGTCCGCGGTGCCCAAGGAGGACCAGAGCAAGACCACCATCACCACCAAGGAGTCCGGCGGCAGGCAGGAGGTCACCGCCGAACCGCCGAACTATCAGGTCAGCGTCTACTACTCGTACCTGAACCTGAACGGCGACTGGCTCCCGGCGCAGCTGCTGGACTCCGACGTCGTGCGGGGCGGGCCGATCAGCGGGGTGAGCCTGTACGTGCAGGCGTCGCGGACGGTGCCCGGCGGCGACGTGCACGACTCGATCGTGGTGCGCTGCGACTACACCGTCGGCACCGGCACCGCCGCCGTCCCGGTCACCGCCGGGTTCAGCCTGACCCCGGAGCTGACCTCGCGGCCCGCGACCAAGACGATCGCGCCGCCGCGTCCGGTCGACCTGTCGCGCGTGTTCGCCGAGCCGACGCCCATCGACCTGGCCGGGGTGGTCCGCTTCAACGCGCCCGCCGAAAGCCAGGACGGCCCGTGGTGCAGCGTCGACCACAAGGGCGGCAGCTTCCTGGTCCGGCCCGTCGACGCGCCGTCCGACGCGCCGCAGGTGCTGCCCTACAAGGGCAACGCCGACCGGCTGCCCACCACCTGGAGCCAGGTCGACGCCGGATTCCAGCTCCCCGACGGCACCCTGTACGTCTTCGACTCCGCCTCGGGCCTGTACGCCCAGGCCGGTCCGGGACGGCCCACGTCCGGGCAGGTCCGCCAGAAGACCTACGACCGGTTCGGCCTCGCCGCCAACAACCTGGGGACCTCGGCCGCCGTCGACGCCGTCCTGATCCGCGGCGACAAGGTGTTCCTCTTCTGCGGCGACGAGTACTACCGCTACCAGGACTACCTGTTCGGCGCGAGCCTGCTGGAAGCCGGCTACCCCAAGAAGCTGGCGACCAACACCGAGGACCTGCCCCTCTGGGACAAGGTCGACGTGGCCTTCACCGCGCCCAACGGCACCGAGGTCTTCTACTCCCGCGCCCTCGACGGGTACGTGACCTCCGGGTCGCTGACCAACGTCAAGCCGGTCGCCGCCAACTGGCGGCTGCCCGCGCGCACCCCGATCACCCGGGCCGTGGTCTCCGGCGGACGCGCCTACGTGGTGGGAGGCGGCCAGTATGTCCGGCTCCTGGCCGACCTGACCGCCGGAGCCGGCTACCCCAGGCCGCTCAACGGCAACAACGACGACGTCCCGGTGCAGGAGCCGACCGGCCCGTCGCTCACCCTCGGCGGCGGCCTGTTCACCTTCGACAACGCGCGAGGCACCTTCTCCGCGCGCGGCGGCGGCCAGGACGAGGCGCCCCGGCAGACCTGGGAGCTGGGCCGCGCCGCCAACGCGTTCACCACCGAAGGCAAGATCGCCGCGGCCTACATCTCCAACGGGAAGCTGTTCCTGGCGGGCGCGCAGCATTACGTCCGATACACGCTGGCGGCCGACGGGTCGGTGCCCCGGTTCGTCGACGCCGGATACCCCAAGCCCGTCGCGCAGCCGTTGAGCGGCGTCATCACGCGCGGCGACCAGCGCTACCTGATCAGCACCGCCGGGTACGCGCCGGTGGGGCGGGACTTCGAACCCGGCACCGCGGTCCCGCTCCTGTCGTACACGGCGAACTGGCGGGGACTGCCCCCCGGGTTCCCCGCCGACCTCACCGGCGCCATGTCGACCGACGGCGCGCTGTTCCTGTTCCTGCGCTCGGGCTACGTCACCTCTCCGACCGCGGACGCCACCGCGCGTCCGTACGAGACCGCGACGCTGCCCATCGAGATCGTCCGGCTGACGTCCAGCACCGCCGCCGAGCTGAACCGGCGGCTGCTCACCGGCGGCGTCGACGCGCTGCTCGCCCAGCCGACCCAGGAGCTCGACGAGCTTCCCTCGTTCAGCTCCACGACGTCCGACGCGACCACCATCCAGGTGAAGCCGAAGGTCGCCGCGCACGTCCCCGTCAGCACCCACCTGGACTTCGACAGCGCCAACGGCCTGTACTACTGGGAGATCTTCCACCACGCGCCGATGCTCATCGCGCAGGCGCTGAACGAGGCGCAGCGGTTCGAGGACGCCCGCCACTGGTACGAGTTCGTCTTCGATCCCACCCGGCACGGAAGGCCGTGGCGGTTCCTGCCGTTCCTCGCGGTCGACCCGGGCGCGCTGGTCGCCGCCTGCCGTCTCGACCTCACCGAGCTGGGCGACGCCACGCTCACCGCCCGGCTCACCCCGGTCCTCGCCTCGCTCGACCCGATGATCCCGGCGTTCCGCCGGGTCCGCGACCTGACCGCCGCCGAACGCGACCGCCTCGCCGACCTCGCCGACACCGGCCTCAACCCGGTCAAGGAGGCCCTCTCCGCGATGCCGCAGAACGCGCGCACCGCCGAGCTGGCCGAGCGGATCGCGCTGATCGGGCGGCTGCGCCGCCAGTACGACCTCATGGGCGACCGGCGCGCGCTCCTGCAGACCTACCTGGACGACCCGTTCGACCCGCACGCCATCGCCGAGCTGCGCCCCGACGGCTACCGGCGCGGCGTCGTCATGGCCTACATCGACAACCTGCTCGACTGGGGCGACATGCTGTTCCGGCAGTACACCGCCGAGAGCGTCGACGAGGCGCGGCTGCTGTACATCTTCGCCTACGACCTGCTCGGCCGCCGTCCCGCGACCCTCGGCACCGGGCTGCTCCCGGCCGCCGCGCCGTACGAGCTGACCGATGGCGACGGGCCGGGCGAGACCGCCCGCCTCACCGCCGACGGCACCCTGCTCAAGGGCGGCGGCATCGTCCACGCCGGTGTCGCCAACCCCTACTTCCACGTGCCGGGCAACGCGCAGTTCCTGGAGTACTGGACCAGGGTCGAGGACCGGCTGACCAAGATCCGGGCGTCCCTCGACATCCTCGGGATCAGCCGGCCGCTGCCCTTGTTCGACCCGCCGCTGGACGTCATGGCGCTGGTCCGCGGCGCCGCCGCCGGGCTGTCGGCCGACCAGGTCACCGCCGCGCTCGCCGCGCCGATCCCCGCCTACCGGTTCGACATCGTGCTCGCCCGCGCCAAGGAACTGGCCGGACGGGTCCGCGAGCTCGGCTCCGCGCTGCTGGACGCCATCGAACGCCGCGACGGCGAGGAGCTGGGCCTGCTCCAGAACCGCCAGGACGCCGAGCTGCACGCCCTGACCCGGCAGATCAAGGAGCAGCAGATCAAGATCGCCGAGGAGGGCCTCGCGGAGGCGCGGGCCGCCAAGGCGGGCGCCGACGCGCGCGTCAAGCACTACACGAAGCTGATCGCCGACGGCATGTCGCCGCTCCAGATCGCCCAGCTCGTCATGATGGGGCTGGGCGCGACCGGGCAGTTCGTCGCCGGCGGGCTGAAGATCGGCGCGGCCATCGCCACCGCCGCGCCGCAGGCCCACATCGGGCCGTTCATCATGGGCACGACCACGGGCGGCGAATCGATCGGAGGCGCGCTCAGCGAGGCCGCGGAGATCTCCGCCTCACTCGGCGAGGGCTTCAGCATGGTCGGCGAACTGCTCGGGGTGATCGCCGAATTCGAGGGCCAGAAACAGGACTGGGACCTCCAGCTGGCCACCGGCCGCGCCGAGGTCGACCAGCTCGGCCACCAGATCGCCGGAGCCGAGCTCCAGGTGGCCGTGGCCCGCCGCGACCTGGAGATCCACCTGCGCGAGGCCGCCCACCTGGACGCGGTGAAGACCTTCCTGACCACCAAGTTCGCCGGAGCCGAGCTGTACGGCTGGATGGTCGGGCAGATCTCCGGCCTGTACTTCCAGACCTACCAGCTGGCGTTCGACATGGCCCGCGCCGCCGAACGCGCCTTCGAAGCCGAACGAGGACGGGCCCCCGGCCTGATCCGGCCCACCTACTGGGACTCGCGCCGCAAGGGCCTGCTCGCAGGCGACCAGCTCGGGCTCGACCTGGAGCGGCTCGACAGCGCCTACTCCGAGGCGGGCGCCCGCGGGATGGAGATCACCAAGCGGGTGTCGCTGCTGCGGCTCGACGCGGCCGCGCTGATGGCCTTCCAGATCGAGGGCCGGTGCGAGTTCGCGCTGGGCGAGGACCTGTTCGACCGGGACTTCCCCGGCCACTACCGGCGGCAGATCAAGTCGATCAGCGTCGCATTCACGACCGCCGAAGGGCCCCTGCAGCTCAACGCCACGCTCACCCAGCTCAGCGACAAGACCGTGCTGACGCCCGACCCCAAGGCCGTCGGATACCTGCTCGACCCGCGCGGCACGCCCCCGGCGTCACTGCGCTCCGCATGGCGTCCGGGGCAGCGGATCGCCCTGTCGGAGGTGACCGACGGGGAGGACTCCGGGCTGTTCGAGGTCCGGTACGACGACCCGCGGTACCTGCCGTTCGAGGGCACCGGCGCGGTCTCGCGGTGGCGGCTGGAGACCCGCCGCCCGCCGTCCGGGCTGCGGGACGTCACGATCACCGTCCGGTACTCGGCCGAGGACGGCGGCGAGACGTTCGCGACGGCCGTGCGCGGCCTGCTCAAGCCGTACCCGGCGGCGGTCTCCCTCGACGTCGCGGCAGTCTTCCCCGAGGAATGGGAGGAGTTGCAGGCCGACGACGCGGACGAGCTGCGCCTGCCGGTCACGCCCGATCTGCTGCCCGGCATGTCGGGACGGCAGATCACCGGGATCACCGCGCTGTACGGCGCGGGCTCCACGACCCGGCTCCTGCTCGACGGCGACGCCCGCCAGACCCTGGTCGAAGGGCAGTTGCTGCGGCCCGCCGGGCTCACCGCCGGGTCCGCCCCGTGGCGGCTGACGCTGTCCGGCGACGCCGAGCACCTGACCGGCGTGACCCTGATCCTGCTGTACCGAGCCACCGCCTAGCGAGGTCGCGATGCCCCCCAAGACGAACAAGAAGATCAAGAAACGGAAGAAGTCGGCGTCCGACCGGACGATGAGCGCGTCGTCAGGCTCGTCGTCCGATTCCGACAGCCGGCCGGGTTCGGCGATGAGCGTCGACTCCGACGGGCCCGACACCCACTCCACCCCGATCCGCGGCTCCCGTCCGTCCCCGATGGACCTGGGCGACGACGACGGCCCCTCCTCCAGCTCCAACACCAGGATCGGCCCGTCGGACCGCACGTCGTTCCAGGCCGGCGGGCGGTCCAAGCGGGCCTGGAGCGATGGCTCCGACTCGGATGCGGACCCCGACTCCGACGGCCCGTCCCGGCTGTCCAGCGCGGTCAAGCGTGTCCGCGTCGCCGTGCCCGTCAGCGACCAGCAGGGCAAACCGGCCAACGGGCCGGTGCGCCCGTCGACCGCCGGTCCGTCGCCGTCCAGCGGGCAGTCACCCGGCATGGCGGCGCTGACCGCTCTGATCGGCCCGCTCCCGCCGCCCGACCCGGGCCCGCAGGCGGTGACCGTGGCGATGAACCCTGCCAACGTGATCCAGCCGAACCAGGGCGGGGCGGCCCTGGCCGACGTGCCGCAGCAGCCCGTGCCGGACCTCAACGCGTTCAAGCGGGATGGCACCGTAACGGTCAAGGACGTCAACTACTACCCGATCTTCTCGGTCGAGAACGGCTTGGTCGGGACCGTCAATTTCGGTACGACCCGGACCCCGAGCCCGTTCGGCGCGGAGATGGGCGACCACACCGCGGCCTGGACGGGCGTCGTCGACTCCCTCCACGCCAGCGTGTTCGGCAAGACCCTCCAGGGAGCCGTCCAGGAGCTGCGGCGCCGCCAGGAGTCCGCCGACAGCTGGATGGACGGCCCGCTGCCGGACGGTACCGAACCCGCCGTTCTCAAGCTGTGGAAGATGCTGGACGAGGACGATCGTCAAGGCCGGTACGAACAGGTGCAGGGCTACGCCTTCAAGGTCCGCGGCGAACTCGACAGCGCACAGGCGGTCATCGATGCGGCCGCGGCGGACCCGGCGGGCCCCCGGCAGCTGACCAAGGAGGAGGAGCGCACGGTCAGCGCTCACCTGAGCGAGGCGCTCGGGCACCACGCGGCCTACCGGAACATGCTGCCGCTCGCCACCGTGCGCGTGCCCGGGGGCCGCGGCTCCATCGGCTCGGGTGAGGGGACGGCCCGCAACAACATCCTGACCGTCGAGATCGCCATGAACGAGAAGAGCAAGAACAACAACGCTCCCGATCCCGACCCCGACAAGGCCCGCGAGGGGCTGACGAAGCTGTTCTCGATGACCGCGGCCACCCGCGAGGCCCGGCTCGGAGAGGCGCTGAATCCGAAGAAGCGCAAGGAGGCCAGGGAACGGATAGAGGGGATCGACAGGTACGTCAAGGTATTGGCGACCGAGATTGACGCGATCATCCTGCTGCCCGTCGCCGGTGGCACGACCGCCCGGCAGCCCACCAGGCTCGTTCCGGGCAGGACCCTGGACGATGTGCTGACCGCCCTGACGAAAGCGACGGATCCGAATAAAACGGTTCCGCCGGCCTTCGCCCCGGAAACGGAAGACGAGAATTCCGCCGAGGACGCGGTGTACTGGCTCTCCCGCAAGGTGCGGGAGGTGGTGGGCGGGCTCAAACTGCTGTCCGGGCAGAAGGTCTCGGCCACGGATCTGGGCAAGATCAAGAAGGAGGTCGAGAAACTCGCCAAGGACAACGCTCTCGGTCCTGTCATCGACAGAATGTCCAAGACGGATGCGGAAGTCCGCGCCGAAACCGGCCTGATGCTCGCACACATGATCAATGAGCATCAGAGCAACATGGCCGATGCCTATCCCGAGACGGTCAAGCTGACCGGATTCCTCCAGAACGCCGCAGGCGTCGATGACCCGGCCGGTGCCGCCGGCGCGATGCTCGAGAAGTTCATCAGCGAAGGCAAGGCGAAGAAGACGCTCGACGTCGAACCGGGGGAGGAGGCCCATCTGCTCGCCGCGTTCGCCGCGCAGTACGACTCCTTGAACCACCTTCCGCAGGCCGGCGCCGGCAACGGCTGGGTGGTCGGCTCCCGCAACGACGGCCTCGTCGTCGGGATCCGCAAGGGCGACCCGGTGATCCTGGGACGCGCGGCCCCGCCGCCCGGCATCGAAGGCATGGGCTCGCACAGCACCGCCTGGAAGACGGAGACCGATGCCGTGAAGCAGTGGTTCAAGGAAGTGCGGGAGAACCGCGGCGGAGACGCCGCGATCATCGACCACTTCAAAGCGGAGACGGAGAGGGATCTCCAGGGCAAGCTGATGACGGAGCTCGCCCCGGTCCTGAACACCGGCCAGCTCGACAAGGGCCAGCTCGAGGCCGTCGCCAAAGCCGCCTATGAGGTCCGCACCGCGGGCACCCCCGAGCAGGCGATCCGCGCCTACCTCACTTTCCGCAACGTCCTCCCGTTCGCCACCGTCAACTCCGGTGACCGCGGCGGCCACGGCGAAGGCACGGCCACCACTTCCAAGGGCCTCTTCGACCGTGAGTCCCTCGAGAAGGAGGCCGAGGCGAGGGCCGACGACTTCGAAGACGACGCCGACAGCCAGATCACCGCCGTCAAGGCGGCCATCGCCAAACTGAAGTCCGACAGCGCCACCCGCTACGCCACCGACCAGGACTTCGTCAAGATGATCGGCAAAGTCGCTGACGCAATGACCAGAAAGGCCGACAGCCTCGCAACAAACCCCGCCAAGGGCTACTCGACCACCATCAAGAACCTGATCACCAAAACCCGAAAGGAAGAACACGACCGCGTCTACGCCGTAGCCAAAAAGTGGAAACCCCCCGCAACCACCTAACCACCCGAACACGATCGCGTTCGGCGCACAGGTCGCCATGTAGGCCATCGACGATGTCGCGGACAAGATGGACGAGAAGGCCGGCAGCCTTACGAAGACACCTGCGAAGGGGTACGCAACCGCGATCAGGGACTTGATCTACAACACCCGATATGCGGAGCACGAACGAGTCTTCGAGTGTTCGTCCACACGGGCTGCACCCGCCTGTACGAGACAGTGATCCCCTTCGGCGGCCTCCCCGGACTTCGCCTCACCGTGCCCGGCGCCCCTCCCGCAGCCGGTGGCCATCGGCAGGAGCGGAGGGGCAGGGCGGACGAAGGGCCGGAGAGGACGCTCCGCGCGCCGGGCATCGCCCGTGAAGGGCGGGTCGGGACGCGGTTCAGCGAAGTTCGCCGGTGATGATCCACAGGTGGCCGAACGGGTCGCGGATACGGCCCGAGCGCTTGCCGTAGGGCCGGTTCTCGATGGGTATGACCACTTCGGCACCGTGGGCGACCATGCGTTCGCCGGTCGCGTCCGGGTCGTCGACCTCGATCTCGAGGAGGACCGCGGAACCGCCGAGGTCGTCCGGTGAGAGCCAGCCCCACGCGGAGACGGCCGGTGAGAGCTGGAAGGACGAGCCGCCGACGCGGTGGTCGATCATGGAGGGTCGGCCGTCATCGCCCGCTGGGGCGCAGAACACCTGCTCGGCGCCGAGAGCACGCTGGTAGAACGCCGAAGCGCGGTCCGGGTCGGGGACGATGAGACGGGGAGAAAGACAGGTGTTCTGGGTCATGCACCCATCGTGGAGCCGACCGGCGGCGGAGTCTTGAACATTTGGGAACGCGCTCCGTGTCCCTCTCCCGGCGGCCACCGCCGGATCCGTGCTCCGGAACCGCGTGCCTGCCGCGAGCACCTCACTCGCCCCGCTCAAAGGGGATGGTCTTCGGCTGCTCCACACCCGGCGGTAGAACGAACTCGCCGTCGGTGTTCACGTAGCCGGAGTGCCTGGTCGGGATCGGCAGCGAGGGGTCGGGGCAGGGCCGGTCCGATCCCTCGCCGCAGACCGGTCCGCTGAAGTAGGAGCGCTTCTGGACATCGGCGGGCCACGGATCGGCGTGCATGCTGACCCCCCACGCGGGGATGAGGTAGAAGACGAAGAAGGACGCGCTGACCGCGGCGAAGATCGCCAGGAAGCGGGTGAGCTGCCGGGCGGCACCCGCGCGGACCCGGTCCAGGCCGCGCTCGACGACGGTCCGGCCGCGATCGTCGGTGAAGTAGCGCAGACAGCACAGGGCCGCCTGCACGCCTCCCCACATCAGCCCCTCATAGACGGGCCACTGGTAGTAGGTGCCGGCGTTGACGGACAGCGACTGGATGGCGCCGGGGTAGGAGTACATGCCGAACGGCAGGATGATGCAGGCCTCCATGACGAAGTCGAAGGCGATGGCGATCAGATAGGTGACGCCGATCAGCCGGAGGTTGCTCATGTGCGGCCACCGCGCCTTGATCCTGCGCATGATCCAGCATCCGGCGATCGTGAGCAGGAGGACGCCGAACGCGTAGCCCGGCGCGTTCGTCAGGATCGGTTCGGGCACCTGGTGGCCGGGCTCCTCGGGGGACACCCAGCCGGGAACGTGCGAGGACCAGGAGCCGCGGTTGAACAGCCACGCGTTGTAGGTGCACCACGTGTTGAAGTAGTTCAGCAGCGGGTCCTGGAAGAACATCAGGCCCATGGACACCAGGAGCATGCCGTCCAGGGTGATGCGCCGCTCGCGCCGCCACGGCCTGATGACGAAGAACCACAGGCCGATCGGCACCAGGATCCACATCGCGATCATGTTCGCGGTCAGGAACACCTTCATGTACGCCGGCGGGTCACTGGGCCCCGAGGGCACCCGCACGAAGTACGGCCCGGTGACCCACTGGATCAGCACGTACAGCTGCAGGAGCAGGACGGCGCCGCCCGCGGCGGCCCACAGCGTGACCCGATGCGTTGATCCGTCCGGCTCGGTGACCGAGGGCGCCTTTCCGCCCGGCGGTTCGCTCATGACATGGCCTCCTGTACGGAGCGGGGGAACGATAATTAATCGATCAGTTGATTGTTTCGTCAGTATGAGGAGGCACCGGTGCCCCGTCAAGAGGCGGACCATCGCGGCATCCGTCCACCGCCCGGCTCCCGCGTACCATGGCGTGAGGTGATCGATCAGCTGATGGGACGGTAGTGGACTCCGCAGAACTGGACCGTCAGAGGGAAGCGGTGCCGGACGGGACGCCGTCTCTCGGGCGTCCGGTGGGATCCAAAGGAGAGGACACCCGCCGCCGGATTCTCGCCGCGACCATGCAGCGCGTCGCCGAGATGGGGTACGCACGGGCGACGATCCGCGAGATCGCCCGCGCCGCGGACATGACGAGCGGCAGCCTGTACCACTACTTCCCGAACAAGGCGGAGATCGTCAAAGCGACCTACCTCGAAGTCGGCGCGGCGGCCATGCCGCGGTTGGAGGCGGCCGCCGCACAGGCCGACGGCCTGATCGACAAACTCGTGGCCGTCATCGACCAGGGCGCTCGGATCGTGCAGGAATACCCCTATGCCGTCGCGTTCGATCGGGCCGTTCGAGCACCCGGTACCGACCACGCGGTGGCGAAGATCAGCGACGGCATCTTCGCCTCCCTGCGGGACATCGTGGAGGACGTGATCGCCCAAGCACACCGCAACGGCGAACTGAACCCCGACGCGACCACCGCGGGCGCGGCCAACGCCGTCTTCGCCATCATGCGCGGACTCTACGACGACGCCGCCCTCGCGACCGCATACGACTTCCGCGACACCGTCCGGGCACTCCAGCTGCTGCTCCAAGGACGCCTGATCACGGCACCATCGCCACCAGAGTAGGCGCCGACGGGAACAGGCGACCGTGGTTGATCAGCGGCGACGGCCGCTGGGCGGTCACGGGGCGGCGACGGAGATGGATTTGGTGTCGAGGTGGCTGTCGATGCCCTCAAGGCCCAGTTCCCGGCCGATACCGCTGTCCTTGACGCCGCCGAACGGCGCGGCGGGGTCCATGGAGTAGGGCTGGTTGACCCCGAAGGTCCCGGCGGCGACGCGGCGGGCGACGGCCAGTCCGCGTTCGGTGTCGGGGGTCCAAACGGAGCCGGACAGACCGTAGCGGGTGTCGTTGGCCAGGTGGACGGCGTGGTCTTCGTCGTCGTAGGGGATGACGGTGAGGACCGGTCCGAAGATCTCCTCCTGGGCGATGCGGCTGCCGTTGTCGGCGCGGGCGAACAGGGTGGGGCGGACGTACCAGCCGGAGCCTGCTCCGGCTGGTAGTGCGGCTCCGCCGGTGGCCAGGACGGCGCCTTCCTTCTCCCCGAGTTCGATGTAGGCCCGCACCCGCTCCTGCTGGCGGCGGCTGACCAGGGGACCGATGTCGGTGGCGGGGTCGGCGGGGTCGGCGACGACGAGGGCGTCCATCATCGCGGCGAGGGCGTCGACGTGGGCGTCGTGCCGGGAGCGCGGGACCAGGATCCGGGTCTGGGCGACGCAGGCCTGGCCGCTGTTCATCAGGCCGGCGACCTTGATGCCGGCGGCGGTCGTGGCGGGATCGGCGTCGTCCAGGACGATGGCGGCGGACTTGCCGCCCAGTTCCAGGCTGACACGTTTGAGGGCGGCGCCGCACACGGCGGCGACCCGGGCTCCGACGGCGGTGGAACCGGTGAAGGACACGCGGTCGACGCCGGGGTGGGCGACCAGGTGCGCGCCGAGTGCGCCGTCGCCGGGCAGGACGCTGATCACCCCGGGCGGGAAGCCGGCCTGTTCGGTGAGGCGGGCCAGGAGGTAGGCGTCCAGCGGCGTCTCGGGGGAGGGTTTGAGGACGACCGGGCAGCCCGCCAGGAGTGCGGGGACGAGCTTCATCACCGCCAGCAGCATCGGCATGTTCCACGGGACGATCGCGGCGACCACGCCGACCGGGGTGCGCTGCAGCAGGATGTCGCTGCCGTAGCGGCCGGGCCGTGCCTGTTCCCAGTCCACGGTCTCGGCGATGTCGGCGAAGGCCCGCATCATGACGCCGGGCAGGGCGGCGTGGGCGGAGCGGGCGAAGGTGATCGGTGCGCCCATCTGGGCGCTGATCAGGCGGGCGATGTCCTCGCGGCAAGGGTCGTACAGGTCGGCGAGCCTGCGGATCGCGGCGATCCGTTCGGCGGGCGGCAGGCGGGGCCAGGGCCCGCGGTCGAACGCCGCCCGGGCCGCGGCGACGGCGGCGTCGGCGTCCCGCGGCGCGGGGGCGGCGATCCGTGCGATGGCCTGCTCGGTGTGCGGAGAGATCACCTCGATCCTCCGGCCGGTGCTCGGCGGCACCCAGGAGCCTCCGATGAACACGCGTTCTTCTCCCTGCATGGGGGGATCCCTTCCGACGGGTCGGTCCGGTCAGGCCGTGGGTGCGGGGGTCTTGTGGACGCGGCCGTCTTTCATGACGAAGCGGACGTCCTGCAGGAGGGTGATGTCGCCGGTGGGGTCGCCGGGAACGGCGATGATGTCGGCGAGGAGGCCTTCGGCGAGCCGTCCGCGGTCGTCGGCGCCGATGAGGTCGGCGCCGACGACGGTCGCGGCCTGGATCGCCTGCATCGGGGTCATGCCGCGGTCGACCAGCGCCCACAGCTCCTTGGCGTTGTGTCCGTGCGGGATGGCGGGCGCGTCGGTGCCGCAGGCGATCTTGACTCCGGCGGCGATGGCCTTGCCGAGGGTGGCGCGGGCGCGCGGGAAGAGCGCTTCGGCCTTGCGGCGCAGCGCGGGCGGCGCGTTGGAGACGTCCAGGCCCTCGGACAGGTAGCTGGTGGGGACGAGGAACGTGCCGTGGTCGACCATCATCTGCAGGGTGTCGTCGGTGGCGAGGGACCCGTGCTCGATGCAGTCGACGCCCGCCCGGACGCAGGCGCGGATGCCCGCGTCGCCGTGGGCGTGGGCGGCGACCCTGATCCCCGCGCGGTGGGCCTCGTCGACGATGGCGGCGAGCTCCTCGTCGGAGTACTGCTGGGCTCCGGCGGCGGTGCCGTGCGACATGACCCCGCCGGACGCGGAGATCTTGATGACTCCGGCGCCGTGCTTGATCTGGTAGCGGACGGCCTTGCGGACCTCGGGGACCCCGTTGGCGATGCCCTCCTCGACGCTCAGCGGCATGATGCCCGGCGCGAGCCTCTGGAACATCGTCGGGTCCAGGTGCCCGCCGGTCGGGGTGATGGCGTGGCCGGCCGCGACGATGCGGGGGCCCTCGGCGTAGCCCTCGTCGATGGCGCGGCCGAGGTCGACGTCCAGGAGGTAGCCGCCGGTCTTCACCATCAACCCGAGGTTGCGGACCGTGGTGAACCCGGCCAGCAGGGTGGTGCGGGCGTTGGCGGTGGCCCGCAGGGTCCGGTAGACGGGGCCGTCCTGGACGCCGTGCATCGGCCTGGGCAGCCCGGTGGGGGTGTCGGGGCCGCCGATGAGCAGGTTGATCTCCATGTCCATCAGGCCGGGCAGGAGCGTCATGCCGCCCAGGTCGATGCGGGTCGCGCCGCACGGCGTCGCGGGCGGGTCGATCGCGGTGATGAGGCCGTTCTCGACGATGATGACCGCGGGGGAGCGGACCTCGCCTTTGTCGGCGTCGATCCACCGGTCGGCGGTCAGCACGATCGGACCCGTCACGGGACGGGCTCGATCAGGCAGTCGAGGGCGGCGGCTCCGGTGTCGGGGACGCGCTGCTGGCTCCACGCCTCGACGCAGAAGGAGACGTTGACCAGCGAGTACAGCAGGTACATCAGCTGCAGGACGTCCTCGGGCAGGTCGTCGAGGGAGTAGGCGTCGCAGTGGGCGAGCGCGGCCTCGGCGCGGGGGGCGGCCGCGTCGTAGAACGCCTGGATGTCGCTCATCGGGGTGGCCAGCCGCTTGGCGTACCGCTGCGCCTCGGTCGGCAGGCACCAGTCGGCGGCGAACGGTTCGAGGTCGGCGAACGCGGCGGGCAGCAGGGCGGTCATCGGGTCGTGCCCTTCTCGATCTCGGCCTGGTAGTCGGCGATCCAGTCCGCGGTCACCTTGTGCATGTGCCGGCACAGGATCTCCTGGTCGTTGAGGTGGAAGTGGGTGACGGCCCGGGATTCGAGCATCATCTGCGTCGCCTCCAGGGTGTTGCCGTCCTGGAGGGCGTACTCCTTGAACGTGACGGCGGCCATCTCGCGGGCGACGCGTTCGCGCGGGGTGCGGGAGGGGACGAAGTAGAGGTTCCCCTCGAAGGTGTGGCTGTTGTAGGAGGTCGGCCAGTACTGGTAGGTGAGGTACCAGCCGCCCGACCAGATGAGGATCGTGAAGTTCGGCCACAGTTGGAAGGAGTCCAGTCCCCAGGGGTCGCAGCCCGCCGGGTTGAGGCCCACGGGCATCTTCTCCACGCCCAGGTCGGGCTTGTCCCACGGGCCGAACAGGCCGCTGCGGGTGATGTCCTCCATCGGCTTGCGCATGTCGGGGGCGAGTTCCCACGCCACGATGCCGGAGGTGCTCACGAGGCGGTGCGGGCCTTCGATCCGGTAGTGCGGCGCCTCGAACCCGGCCTGGGCGGCGGCGGCGGAGAAGGCGTCCGGCGTCTGGTTCGAGTGCAGGACGGGCGCGTGGTAGAACTCCTGGAAGGCGTCCATGAAGAGCTTCCAGTTCGCGCCGACCTGCGACCGGTACTGCCACCGCTCGGTCATCTTGTCGAAGGGGTAGCCCTCCAGATTGGTGATCATGGGGCCGAGGAAGTCGGTGAGGGTCTGCTCGGGTTCGGGTGCGAGGTTGACGAAGATGAATCCCGACCAGACGTCGCAGTGGACGGGCACCAAACCGGTGGTGTCCTTGTCGAGGTCGAAGAACTCGCCTTCCTGCTGGACGAAGGTCAGTTGTCCGTCCAGGCCGTAGCGCCAGCCGTGGTATTTGCAGGTGAACTGGCGGCAGGTGCCGGAGGCCTCCTCGCGGGGGAAGTCGTTCCACACCAGCTTGTTGCCGCGATGCCGGCAGATGTTGTGGAACGCCCGCACGGTGTCGTCGGCGCCGCGGACGAGGATCAGGGAGGTCTTGGCGACCTCGATCTCCTTGGTGAAGTAGGAGCCCCTGCGCGGGAGCTGCTCGACGCGGCCGACGTTCAGCCACGCCCGCTTGAAGATCGCCTCGCGTTCCAGCTCGAAGAACTCCGGCGAGATGGAGTCCTCATAGGAGATGGGGGCGGTGCCGAGCTCGGGGTAGTGCTCGGTCCAGCTGCCTTCGGGGGGCTTGGGCCATCGGGCCATGGGAATCCTCCTGGGGGTGGGGCGGGTGCGGTTCAGGC
Organism: Actinocorallia libanotica; assembly: GCF_039525175.1. Lineage (NCBI taxonomy): Bacteria > Bacillati > Actinomycetota > Actinomycetes > Streptosporangiales > Thermomonosporaceae > Actinocorallia > Actinocorallia libanotica. Next base: position 125,631 of record NZ_BAAAHH010000015.1, on the reverse strand, counting down.
CGGTGTCACCGGATGGGCTCGTCGCCCAGGACGGTGGTGCGGAGCATCTCCCGGGGGGAGGCGGGGTCGTAGGGGGCCGCGCGGTGGATCACGCCCCGGTTGTCCCAGATGACGGTGTCGCCGATCGTCCACTCGTGCCGGTAGATCCGGTCCGGGGTGGTGCAGCGGGCCAGGAGTTCGTCCAGGAGGGCGCGGCCGGCCTCGCGGTCCATGCCGGCGATGTGGTCGGTCGAGGCGCCCAGGACGAGAGAGCGGCGTCCGGACCTGTGGGTCCAGACCAGAGGGTGCTCCCTGGCGGGGCGGCGGCGCCAGACCTCCAGCTGCTCGGGCGCCGGATCGGGGGTGACGAGCCGCTGGGAGGCCTCCAGGGAGTGCACGACCCGCAGTGCGGCGAACCGGTCCTTCTCCTCGTCGGTCAGCGTCTCGTAGGCGGCGTAGGAGCTGGCGAACTCGGTCTCGCCGCCGCGGTCGGCGACCTGCTCGGCGGTGAGGACGGTGGCCTTCTGCGGGAAGGCGTCGTCCTCGGGGGTGCAGCCGTCGATGTGCCAGTCGAAGGTGGCGCGCAGGTAGGAGGCGGCGGAGTTCTTGGCGGTGTCGAGGCTGACCCGGTAGATCCCCGCCACCTCGTGGTGGCCGGGAGAGGTGTCGATGTCGCCGAGCCTGCGGCAGAACGCGACCTGGGTCTCAGGGTCGAGGTGCAGGCCGCGGAAGACCAGGACGCCGTGGGTCTCCAGCGCTTCCATGATCAGAGGGGGCAGTGCGGCGTCGGTCGTCAGCCGTTCGGCGTCGACGCCGTGGACCTCCGCTCCGACCTGGTGCCCGAGCCTGTCAACGGTGATCGGCGGCATGCGGATCCCCTTTCGGTCGTGTCCGTCCGGGCAGCGGGTTCGTGGTCACGGGACGGGCTCCTCGATGCGTTCCAGCTCGGCGTCGGCGGCGTCGGTCGCCTTGACCTGCTGGAAGATCTCCACCGACATCGCGGCCATGACGAGCGAGTAGACGAGGTGGAGCAGCCGCAGGGCGTCGTCGGGCAGGTCGTCGAGGGGGAAGGCGTCGCAGTGGGCGATCGCCTCCTCCAGGCGCGGGAAGCAGGCGTCGTAGAACTCCTGCAGCTGCGGCATCGTCGAGGCCTGGCGGCGGGCGTAGCGTTCGGTCTCGGTCGCCAGGCACCAGGTCGCGGCGTAGGGCTCCAGGTCGGCGAACGCCGGGGGCAGCAGCGGGCCGGTCATGACGCCGCCTTGCTCTGGTAGCTCTGGACCCATGCGGCGACGACGTGGTGGAAGTGGCGGACCAGGACCTCCTGGTCGTTGACCGGGAACGTCTCGATGATCTTGTTGGCGTAGGCCGACTCCAGCGCGGTCTGGGTGCCGGTCAGCATGCCGGCGTCCTGGAGCGCGAACTCCTTGAACACCACCGCGGCGACCTCGTGCTCGATCCGCTCGCGCACCGTGGTGGCGGGCTGGAAGCACAGCATCCCCTCGAACCGGTGGGTGCTCGGCGAGGTTGGCCAGTACCGGTACATCAGGTACCAGCCGCGGTAGATGAGGATCTCCACGTTAGGGAAGATCTGGAAGTTGTCGATGCCCCAGGGGTCGATCTTGCCGGGGTTGAGGCCGGGAGGCGGATCGCCGATGTCGGGCGACTCCCACGGGCCGACCAGGCCGCTGCGGGTGACCTGCTCGATCGGGTACATGTACTCCGGCGGCAGTGTCCAGCGACGGGCACCGCCGGTGGACACCAGCCGGTGCGGGCCGTCCAGTTGGAAGTGCGCGCACTCGAATCCCGCGCCGGTGCGCACAGGCGTGGGGACCTGCTGCGGATGCAGGGACGGTACGTGGTAGTACTCCTGGAAGGCGTCGGCGAACAGCTTCCAGTTGCTGTGGTTGTCGGCCTGGAAGACGTACCGCTCGGTCATCTTGTCGAAGGGGTAGCCGTCCAGGTCGGTGATCATGGGGCCGAGGAAGTCGGTGAGGGTCTGCTCGGGTTCGGGTGCGAGGTTGACGAAGATGAATCCCGACCAGATGTCGCAGTGGACGGGTGCCAGGCCGGTGGTGTCCTTGTCGAGGTCGAAGAACTCGCCTTCCTGCTGGACGAAGTTCAACCGTCCTTGCAGGTCGTAGCGCCAGCCGTGGTATTTGCAGGTGAACTGGCGGCAGGTGCCGGAGGTCTCCTCGCGGGGGAAGCCGTTCCACACCAGCTTGTTGCCGCGATGCCGGCACACGTTGTGGAACGCGCGGATCCGCCCGTCCAGGCCGCGGACGACGACGAGCGAGGTGCCGGCGACCTCGATCTCCTTGGTGAAGTAGGAGCCCTTGCGCGGGAGCTGCTCGACGCGGCCGACGTTCAGCCACGCCCGCTTGAAGATCGCCTCGCGTTCCAGCTCGAAGAACTCCGGCGAGACCGAGTCCTCGAACGAGACCGGGGCGGTGCCGAGCTCGGGGTAGTGCTCGGTCCAGCTGCCCTCGGGGGGCTTGGGCCAGCGTGCCATGCTCATTCCTCCATTCCGGGAAGCGGGGGTGCGGAAGTGGGGTCCATGTCCGGGTCGAGCTCCAGGCCGGTGCTGCCGAAGACCATCGCCAGGCACAGGTAGCTGCCGACGACGAACAGGACCTCCAGGAGCCGGCGGGCGTCCAGGTGCGCCGCCAGCCCGTTCCAGGTGATGTCGTCGATGCGGTGGGCGGTCAGGAGCTGGTCGGCCGCGTCCAGCAGCAGCCGCTCCAGCGGCGTCCACTCCACGGCCTGCTCGTCTCCGGCGAGGGCTGCCAGATGCGCGTCCGACAGGCCCGCGGATCTGCCCATCCGCGCGTGCTGGATCCACTCGTACCGCGAGCGGGTCCGCCAGGCGACGCGAAGGATCAGCAGTTCGCGCAGCCGGGGTTCGAGTGCCGGATCGTCCAGGAGCACCCCGTTGTATCCGAGCCAGGCGGCGGCCAGCCGCGGATGATGCCCCAGGACGCCCAGCACGTTCGGCAGGCGCGGAGCGTCGGCGCCGCCGGACAGGAAGCGGTCGGCGCTGCGGACCCGGCCGCGCAGCATCGCCGCCGCGTCCCGGTCCCACAGGTGCGCGGCCAGCGGCGCCAGCCGCGGCGCCCGCCGCATTCCCGGCCGTGCGCTCATATGACCGCACCGCCGTTGACTCCCAGGACCTGGCCGGTGATGTAGCCCGCCTCGTCCGAGCACAGGAACGCGCACGCCGCGGCGATGTCCTCGCCGCTGCCGAGCCGGCCGACCGGGATCGCCCGTGCCATGACGTCGTTGCCGGGAAGGTCGCCTGACGCCTGCGAGGCCCGGGACATCGGCGTGTCGATCCCGGACGGCGGGATCGTGTTCGCGGTGATCCCGTACGCGGCGTATTCGCGGGCCAGCGCCTTCGTCATCGCGATCACCGCCCCTTTGGACGCGGTGTAGTGGACCATCCGCGGTGAGCCGCGCTGCGCGCTGGAGGAGGAGATCGTGACGATCCGCCCCCACCGGCCCTCCAGCATGTCCCCGATGGCGGCCTGGACGCAGTGGAAGGTCCCCGTCAGGTTGACCTCGACGACGCGGTTCCAGGACTCCGGCGGGATGTCGGCGAACGCCTCGAACGCCACCAGCCCGGCGCTGGTCACCATGACCTCCACCCGACCGAACCGGTCCCGGACCTCGCCCAGGGCATGCTCGACCGCGGTCCGGTCGGTCACGTCGGCCTCGCACGCCATGCCGGCGTGACCGGCCGCGTGCAGCTCCTCGGCGGTCCGCCGGGCACCCGGACCGTCGCGGTCCAGGACGGCGACCCGATGTCCCTGAGCGGCCAGGCGCCGGCAGATCGCCACGCCCATCCCCGACGCGCCGCCGGTCACGACGGCCGTCCTGCTCGTGCTCCTACGGTGATCCACGGCTCTCCTACTCATAGACCACGCGCACCGACGGGGTCGTCGGCACGGCCTGGCAGGTCAGCACCCAGCCCTCGTCGATTTCCTCGGGCGTCAGCGCCTCGTTGTTGCGCATCCGTGCCGAGCCCTCCACGACCCGCGCCATGCACGTCGCGCAGCTCCCGCTCTCACACGACGACGGCGCCCGCAGCCCCAGCGCCCTCGCGCCCTGAAGGAGCGTGGAACCGGCACGCAGCTCCCCGGAGACGTCCTGGCGGCCGAGCCGGATCGACACCCGGACCGGCGGCGCCTGCTCCGGTGGCGTCTGCTCCGGCGGCTCCACCGCGACCGTCGACGCCGGGGTGAACCGCTCGAAACGGACCCTCGCCTCCTCCGCGCCCGCCTCGGCCAACGCCTTGCGCACGCAGTCCATGAACGGTTCCGGCCCGCAGACGAAGAACTCCCCCTGCCCGGACCCGTCCGCGAACGCCCGGATCGTCTCAGGTCCCAGCAGCCCGCGCTCGCTGTCGTCATGGAAAGTCATCGCCAGCCGATCGGCGTACCGGTCGGCCAGCTCCTCCAACTCCCGCTGGAAGATCACCGAGTCCCGGTCCCGGTTGGCGTACAGCAGCCGCACCCGCCGGTCCGAACCGGCCAGCACCGTCTTCACGATCGACAGCACCGGCGTGATCCCGCTGCCGCCGGCGAACGCCACGACCTCGCCGTCATCCCCGCCGACCACGAACGACCCGGTCGGCACCGTCGCGGCGATCTCATCGCCCGGCGCCAGCACGTCGTTCATCCAGTTCGACACCACCCCGCCCGGCACCCGCTTCACCGTCACCCTCATCCGCTCGTCCAGCAACGGCGAGGAGGACATCGAATACGACCGAGTATGGGTGACGCCGTCGAGCTCCACCCGGAACGTCAGGAACTGGCCCGCTCGATAGGAATATCTCTCCGACAATCCATCGGGAACGTCCAGGACGAATGATGTGGTGTCCGCCGTCTCACGGAAGACGGCGGTGACCTTCAACGAATGAATTCCTCTGCCGGGAGGTGGGGATCCGCCGTTCATCTCAGCCTCAATTCAAAAGGCAAACAGCACGGATGGGCGATCTCGGTTTATGCTCCCGGGGGGTTCCGGGGCATCTTCAGGCGATAATTAGTCGATCGACTAGATTGATTGTTAGAGGCGACTGCGGGGGATGTCAAGGGGCGCATGGCTGATTTCGAGGCATGTCGGCTCGAAGGCCGTATCGGAGCCGCGCCGCGACCGGAACCGTCATCACCACCGGCGCGCGGTAGCCTCCTGCATGCGCGGAGCGTGACATGGGATGGCGGGAGAGCAGGTTCGGTAACATGCGTCTTCGAACCTGAGAGGAAGGCCATGAGACCGGGTCGCACCAGCAGAGCTGAAAGTATGCGGACTCGCGAAGCCATTCTCGACGCGGCCGAGCAGATCATGCTGGAAGAGGGTTACGCAGGGGTCACCACACGCAGGGTCGCCGCCCGCGCCGACGTCAACCAGGGAATGGTCTACTACCACTTCGGCGTCATGGACGACCTGTTCACCGAACTGTTCCGGCGGGGCGCCGACAAGACCTTCCGCCGCCAGGCCGAAGCCCTCGCCTCACCCCAGCCGCTCTGGGCGCTGTGGGACATGATGCAGGACCCGTCCCACAGCGCCCTCACCATGGAATTCGTCGCCCTGGCCAACCACCGCAAAGCCATCCGCGGCGTCATCGCGGACTCCTCCAGCAGGTTCCGCCGCCTCCAGGAGGAGGCGATCACCCGCATCCTCGAAGAACGCGGAGCGGCGTCCGACACCTGGCCGCCACTGGCCTTGATCCTCTTCCTGTCCAGCGTCTCCCGGTTCCTGCTCATGGAGCAGTCCTTCGAGATCTCCGTCGGCCACGACCAGATGACCGCCGTCGTCGAGGACCACCTGCGGCGGATCGAAGGCGAACGCCGAACCCCGCCACCCCGATAGGCCGCCGAGAACCCGCTCGCAAAGCCACCCTCCACGACGCCGGCTGACCCATCTCACCGTAAGTGGCCATGCCGCGGGAGGCCTCACACGACTCCGCTTGAAAGAGCAGCGATATGCCCCCTCTCCGCGAGCACGAGGACCGGTTCCTCGGCGAGTTCAGCGAGCTGCCGTACGGGCGGCCGGAAGGGCCGTCTCTCAGGGCCGCCGTTCGGGACCGGGGCGAAGACGACGAAGATCTCCTGGTGCGGTACCTGCGCTCAGGTGCGGTCCTGGTCGCCTCCCCCTCGAGGACCCGCGACGTGCTGAGTCCGACCGGGGAGGTCATCGGCGGGTTCGCCGTGCTGACCGACGGCTTCTGGGTCTGGTACTCCGATCTCCCCCACTACGTCGAGCGGTACCACGTCGAACTGGACCCCCGATTCGTCTCGGATGTCCGCACCCGGCGAGGAGCAGTGCCCTCGCTCAGCGAGGCGGAGCTGATGGACCTGGCACAGGCCGTCTTCGGCCTCCCGACTGAGCCTGACGCCGTCGATCACACCTGACTCCCGCGTCCATTTGAGCGCTGCGCACACGACTTCAGACACCCGTGCAGTCGACTTCTGATACCGACCCCTCGGGGAAGGGCGAAGAGCCCTTCAGCCTGTCGAAAATCCTGTCGTTGATCCACGGACGAAATCGGCCGCTTGAAGAGGCGTTTCTATCCCTGGTATCCGTTTTTCGGGTTGCTGGGGACACGTTCGGGAGCGGAGGGCCTTGACCAGTGAGTGCCCCATCCGCGTCATCCTGCGCGTAGCCGCCGAGGAGGCCGCCGACGACTGCTACATGTCGTCCTCCCAGCTGCCGCGCGTGTCGACGTCCGCAGCATCCGCCAGCGCTTCCAGCTCCGCGATCTCCTCGTCGGCGGGTTCGATGCCGTGAGCTCGCCCGAGCGCAGTCCTTCGTACCCGTAGGGCTCGTCCAAGGCGCGGTGCTCGGGCTGCTGGTGCCGCTCCTGGCCACCTTCTACAGAGCCGCCACCGGGGCGCTCCTCGGTGACGGGACCTGGCGTTTCGCCCGTCGCGACCTCGGCCGCTGAAGTACAGGGCTGTTCGGTTTCGTCACTGTCGGCTTTCCTCGGTGGCGTCCGTGCGGGTGAGTCGGCCGCGGACCTTGCCGTACCAGGCGGGTGTCTTGTGCTCGTCGTCGAACCAGCGGGCCACCAGGATGTCGGTGGAGGAGTGGGCGAGGATCGACAGGGTGATGGTGACGGCGACGAGGGCGAAGATCGGTTGGGCTTCGACGATGCCCGACTCCAGGACGAGCAGGCCGTAGACGACGGAGGCGAAGCCCTTGGGGCCGAACCACATGACCGCGGCCTGTTCCCGGCTTGACAGGCCCGAGCGCAGGAACGACACCCAGATCGCCACAGGCCTGGCCACCACGAGGGCCACGATCGCGAACGCCCAGCCGGTCCAGCCGATCGAGCCGAGCAGCTGCGGGGTGATGAGGGCGCCGAACAGCAGGAGCGCGGCGAGTTTGAACAGCTCGGCGATCAGCTCGCCGAAGTGCTCGAACGACTCGCGCTGACGTTCTCCGAAAGTGGCGACCGTGATGCCGGCGGCGAACGCGGCGAGGAACAGGTTGCCATGGGTGGCCTTGCCCAGGGCCAGCACCAGCAGGCCGATCGCCACGGCGTTGAGCGGCGCATAAGCGGTGGAGGCGGCGAAGAGGCGGGTGCGCTCCAGCATGATCGCCGCCCACGGGACGGCGACGCCGATGACGATGCCCAGCAGCAGTTCGGTGCCGAGTTCTCCCAGGTGCAGATCGGAGCTGCCGGCCGCGACCGCCAGGAAAACCACGACGAACGGCAGCGCGAGTCCGTCGTTGATGCCGGACTCGACGTTCAGCAGCTGCCGCAGCCGGGGCGGGACCTTGTCGTTGCCGACGAGGGCGGCGGCGAACACCGGGTCGGTCGGGGCCAGGACCGCGCCGATCAGCAGGGACTCGGCCCAGCCGAGCCCGATCAGCCAGTGGGCCGCGGCCGCGGTGATGAGCAGGGTCAGCGGCAGTCCCCAGCCCAGCGCCCGGCCGGGCAGCCGCCACGCGGTGCGCAGATCGCTCCAGCCGACCCGCATCCCGTCGCTGAACAGCACCGCGAACAACGCCAGTTCGGCAAGGGTCGAGACGACCTCGTCCCCGGGCGCGACCGGCACCCATCCCAGGACGCCGTCCCCGAGCAGGAACCCGGCGGCCAGGAACACCACCGCGGTGGACAGGACCGTGCGGTGGGCCAGCCCCGACAGGAGCACGGCCAGCAGAAGGACGGCGGAGAACGCCAGGAGCAGCGCCATCGAGGGGCCTTTCGGGAACGGCTGATCTGGGACTTTGCCGACCAGACTTCCCGGCGCACCAGCGCGAATCGTAGCGTCACACCAGGATCAGCCGCCACCCCGGCCCGCTCAGGGCGTCGGCGGTTCCAGCGGAGATGCGTGGGCTCCCCTCGATGCCGCACCGTCGATCCTGGTTTCCAGCGCACGCAGCGCTTCGGGCACGGTGGTGTTCACTCGCAGGACGTCACTCAGTCCGGTGATCTGCAGGAGGCGGGCGATGCGTCGATGCGGTGCGACCACGGCAAGCGCGCTGTCCACCGCTGCGCGCGCCCATACCAGCACCCCGATCCCTCGGGAATCACAGAAGCTCAAGCCGCTGAGGTCGAGGACGAGGCCGGCAGATGCCGTGGGCAGCAGGCCGAACAGATAGGCGCGCAGCTCAGGAGCGGTCGCGATGTCGAGTTCGCCGCTCACCGCGACGATCAGATATCCGTCCTCGTATCGGGAGGCGAGGCCGAGTGAAGGGGGCATGGGAGCGGCTTTCGGGCAGGGGAAAGGACCGCCGACCAGGCTTCCCGGCTCACCTGGGCACAACATAACATCCCTGCGCCCAGGCTCCCGGATCCTCTGGCGCAGGCGCGTCGAGCGGCTCCTGCGGCCGCTCTCCGCTGTGACCGCGGTGCCGCTGTCCGCTCTCAGCGGTCGGCCAAGACGATGACCAGGTCGTCTTCGGTCAGGGTGAGGGGAGCACGGCGGTCGGGGTTGAGGACGATGCCGTAGTCGGGGGGTTCGTGGAAGCGGGAGCGGCGCCGGTAGCCCAGGGCGGTTTCGCCGCGGCGGCGGGCGGCCTCCAGGAGCGTGGCGAAGGTGGCGGGGACGTTCGGGTGGAGGTAGCCGGGGACGGGGTTGAGGTAGATCTCGGGGCCTTCGGGGTGCAGGAGGGTGGTGAAGACCTGGTGGAGGCGGGGGCTTTCGCTGAGCTGGGTCATGAGCTGGGTGATCAGTTTTTCGCTGACGATGAAGTCGTCGGCCTGGGTGATCTGGGCGATCTCGCGGTTGGCGTCGTCGCGCAGTTCCACGATGAGGGAGAACGGGCGGTCTCCGTAGGGGGCCAGGTCGCGCAGGTGCAGCAGGGTGACGAGGGTGCGCGCGTCGGCGAGTTGCGGTCCGTGGCTCTCGTCGGCCAGCACGATGATGCTGTGGTAGGAGCGCACGTCCAGGTTCTCCAGGTCGGTGCGTGCGGTGTCGTCGCAGCGGGTGAAGGAGACGGTCGTGTTGGCCAGGCCGGGCAGCCGTTCGCGCGGGTCGCGGTCTTGCAGTGCGGCGATGTGCAGGTGCGAGCCGGGCCGTGCGAAACCGTCCAGCCTCTCGATGATCTTGGCTGCGCGCGGGTTCCAGCCCAGGACGAGGGCGGAGCCGGGTTCTGGGAAGGCGACGGGCAGGTCGCTGATCGCCTCTTGGGCGATGCGCGGCCGCCGTTCGGCCAGGCCGATGAGCTCGTCGTCCTCGGCCAGCATGATCAGCTCGTCGTCAGGGCCGATGACCGCACCGGAGGCGGGATTGAGCGTGATGGTGCCGTCCGCGTGCCAGAGTCCGACCGGCACGCCCCGGGCGAAGACGTGCAGGGCCTCGCCGAAGGCGCTTCCGGTCAGGGAGGGCTCTGGGCGCAGGTAGAGCTCATGTCCCTGGAAGTCCAGGATCTCGGCGCAGACCGCGGAGATGCCGCGCTGGCGGTGCGCCTGCACGATCAGCCGCACGGCGATGTCGTCGGCGTCGACGATGCGGGTGTGCTCGCCGCCCGCGAGCAGCGCGGCGGGCAGGTTGGCCGCGGTGCGGATGGGGGCCACGATCGGCGGCCGTGGTTCCTGCCAGGGCTGGGCGTTCAACGACAGGAGCGTCTTGACGACGGAGATGTCGGGGTCCGGCGTCTGCGGCGCCAGCACGATGACGGAGCGGGCCGTGGCGGGGCTGACCAGGGCGAGGTCGGACACCTTCAGGGGGTTGCCCCGGCGGCACACGACCCGGATCCTGCCGGCGCCGCCGACATTGAGCCGGATCGCCTCGTCCATGTCTGCCTTGTCCATGTCGGCCAGGATCGCGATGCACGAGCGCCTCCTGCCGTGGTTGGCCTCGATCAGCTCCTCCAACACGGTGAAGACCTGGTCGGACCAGCCCAGCAGCACGGTGTGGCCGTGCTCGACGATCTTCGAGCGGCCCCTGCGCAACTGCATGATCTTGCTGTTCAGGCCGGTGGTCAGCACACCGATCAGCGCGCTGACGATGAAGATCCCGCCGACGGTCGAGGCCAGCATCAACGCCAGGTAGGCAGCGGTCCCTTCATCGTCGCCCATGACTCCCGGGTCCAGGGTGCGCAGCAGGCTGCGCCACACCATCCCGCTCCAGCTCCCCTGCTCCGCGGCGTCACGCGGGGCGATGAGCACCGCCAGGGAGGCGATGGCCAGGACCAGCACCGCGGAGGCCAGCCCCAGCCAGCCGATCAGCGCCGGCGTGCCCCGCGCCATCGTGTTGTCGAACCAGTACCGCACTCGCGCACGCCACCAGGCCATCTCCACCCCCTTCGGAAGTTCCGCCGTTGCGGAGAATCCGCCGCAGAACAGTACCTTTACTCGCAGATGCCGCTCATGGGACGATCGAGGGTGCCACCACGATCCTGCGGAACCGGTTCCAGAACCCGGCGGACGAGCCCGCCGCGGGCGTCGTCGGTGGAGTCCACCGCCAGCAGCCAGTCGACATTACCGACCGCATCGGCTTCGGCCTGCACGCCGCGAGCATCGCACTGAACGACCCGCCCGACGCCCACCTGCGAAAACGCGTGTACAAGGTCTGCCAGGAACCGTAGCGCTCGGGCACGTCCCGCCACGCACTGCCGGGAGAAGTCCTTTGAGCTTCTCCCACTCGGCATCGGTCAGCTCATGACGACGGATCACCCCACGAGGATTCCGCAGCTCACAGGCCCATACGGCTTATTTGAAGACAGGCCCTAGGCCTTCGCCCGCGCCTCAGTCGATCGTGCTCAGGTCGATGTCCGACCCCGTCAGCGGCTTCCGGCATCTGTCGCAGGCCAGCGTTCCGATGAACGGCGCCCCGCATGCGGCGTGGGTCCAGTCGAGCACGCGGCCCTCCGGCGAGGTGTACCAGCGCTGCGCCCACTCCACGGTGATCGCGACGACGGGGAAGAATCCGAGGCCCTTGCCGGTCAGCCGGTACGCCTTCCAGGCCGGGCGCACCTCTCCCTCCACCTGCTCCAGGATGCCTCTGTCGCACAGCGACGCCAGCCTCTCGGCGAGCAGGCTCGGGGGGATCCCCAGCAGGCTCTGGAAATCGCTGAACCGGTGCGCACCGAGAAACGCCGCACCGACCACCGCAGATGACCACCGGTTCCCGAAAACCGCCATCGTGTCCGGGTAGAAGAACCGCGGCCCCTTGCCCCCGCCGCGGCTGTCGGACCTTCGCCGGGTCGTCACCTCGGGAACAGACCTGCTCCAGCCGCCGCTGGGGCCCCACCGGGTGTGCAGGTCCGCGGCGGTGACGGGTTCCTTGCAGGCCGTACAGCAGTACAACGGTGACATCTCCCGGCCGCAGACCTGATGGATCATCGGCGGGGTCGCGTACGCGTGCTCCGGTACCCACTTCCGCTCCCAAGCCCAGATGACGACGAGCAGGGGCCATGTCGAGCGTCCGCGCACGGTCAGGAGGTACTCCGAGCGAACGGGGTTCCTCTGGTAGACGCGCCGCTCCATCAGCGACTCGCAGACCATGGTGTCCAGGCGGTTGGTGAGAACGGCGTTGGAGATCGGCAGTTGGGCGTTGAAGTCGGAGTAGCGCGTCGAGCCCGCCAGCGCGTGGCGGAGGAGCAGCAGCGTCCACTCGTCGCCGAGCAGCCCGATGGCCCGGGACAAGGGGTTGGGGCCGCCGTCCGGCAACGGAGTCGGTAGCTCGGCGTGTCCAGACTTCATACGACGAGCATAGACAAAGCCCAGGCCCGGACGGATGCACGGTCCATGTCACTCTGTTAGTTGATGTAACTCTGTTAGTTGCAGTAACGTGGGTCACGTCCCACCTTCGACCGCGGACGGTCCGGTCGAGGCGGAGGCGACCGCCAGGCGACCGATCGCGGACCATGAGGTGATTGAGATGCACGCGAATCTTCACCCCCGTTCACAAGTGGACGAGTTCCGCCGACTCGGTTACTGGACCGACGAGACCATCGACGGGCTGTTCCGGGCCCGGGTGTCCGAGCGCGGCGATGCCCTCGCGATCGTCGATCCCGCGAACCGGCGCGACCTGGTCGGTTCCGAACCGCGCCGACTGTCGTGGCGCGAGCTCGGAGCCGAGGTCACCCACCTGGCCGCGCGTCTGCTGGACAACGGCGTGCGCAGGGGGGACGTCATCGGCGTCCAACTGCCCAACACGATCGAACTCGCCCAGGTGTACCTCGCCGCATGGACCATCGGCGCGGTGGTCTCGCCGCTGGCGATGCAATACCGCGAGCACGAGATCATCACGATGGCCGGCACCGCCCGGTTCGACATCATGATCACGAGTTGGCGGTTCATGGACCGCGGCCCCGCCCAGTCCGTCGCCGCGGTCGCCGGCCAGTTGCCCGGCGTGCGGCGGCTGATCGCCTTCGGCGACCCGCAGGAGGCCCCCGACCGGGCGGACCGGCCTGAATCGATCGTCCACGTGTCGCCCGCCGCCGCCGGCTCCGCCGACATCGCCCGGGTCTCCGAACATCGCAGAACCCACCCGAACGACCCGAACGACTGCGTCACGATCTGCTGGACCTCGGGAACCGAGAGCCTGCCCAAGGGCGTGATGCGCGCCCACTACGACTGGTTGGCGTTCTCCTGGGCGACCGTCGACGCACCTCGCCTCACCGCTGACGACGTACTCCTCAACCCGTTCCCCATGATCAACATGGCCGGCATCAACGGCATGCTCCTACCGTGGCTGCGCACCGGCGCGGCGCTCGTGCAGCACCACCCGTTCGACGCCAAGACGTTCTTCGCACAGATCGGCGGCGAGGGGGTGACGTACACGCTCGCGCCACCGGCGCTGATGTGGACCCTGCTGAACAACGAGGACATACTGAGCAAGATCGACCTGTCCCGCCTCACCAGGGTCGGCTCCGGGTCCGCCCCGCTCCAGCCGGCCATGGTCCGCGGCTGGCAGGAGCGCCTCGGCATCGGCGTCATCAACTTCTTCGGCTCGAACGAAGGCGTGGGGCTCCTGTCCAGCCTTGAAGACTTCCCCGACCCGGAGACGCGCGCCAGATTCTTCCCCCGCTACGGGACGCCCGGGGTGAAGTGGTCCTCCCGTGCCTCCGAGTGGACGGAACTCAAACTCGTCGATCCTCTGAGCGGAGAGGTCATCGACGAGCCCGGGCTGCCGGGCGAGCTCTGCATCCGCGGCCCGCAGCTCTTCGCCAGGTACGTTCGCGGCGAAGAGCTGCCCGATCCGTTCGACGAGGAGGGCTACCTCAAGACCGGCGACATCTTCGAGATCGCCGGAGACGGGAACCAGTACCTCCGCTACGTCGACCGGGCGAAGGACCTCATCATCCGCGGCGGCATGAACATCGCCCCCGCCGAGCTCGAAGCCATGATCATCGAGCACCCCGCGGTGCTCGAAACCGCGGTCATCGGAGACCCCGATGTGGTCCTCGGCGAGCGCGTCGCAGCGGTCGTGGTCCTGCAGCCGGGAGCCTCCCTGACCCTTGGGGAACTCGTCGCCTTCCTCCGGTCGTACAAGATCGCCTCGTACAAGCTGCCCGAGCGCCTGCACCAAGTCGAAAGCCTTCCACGCAACCCGGTCGGCAAGGTCCTGAAGCGCGATCTCCGTCGACGGCCTGAGCCGGAATCGTCCTGATCACGACCGGTGGTGGAAGCAATAAAGGGAGGCACTGGCATGGGTTCTCCAGCCGAGGCATTCGTCTACGACGCGATCCGCACGCCCCGCGGAAGGGTCAAGCGCGAGGGCGGAACTCTCGCAGGGGTTCCGTCTTACGAGCTGTTCGCCCAACTGCTCCGCGCGTTCTCCGACAGAGGGGTGCCTGCGGCCGCGGTCGAAGACGTCGTGGTCGGAGTGAGCACCACGTTCGGCGAACAGGCGTCGGACCCCGCGCGGGTCGCCGTCATGCAGGCCGGCTGGCCGGACACGATCAGCGCCGGCGTGGTCTCCAGGATGTGCTGCTCAGGCCTGGACGCCCTGGCGTCCGGTGCCGCCCAGGTCCGTGCCGGGCAGGCCGACCTGATCGTGGCGGGAGGCATGGAGTCGATGTCGCGTGTGCCGATGTTCTCGGATCGACCGGCCTTCGCCACCGATCCCGAACTCGGTGCCACGACAGGGTTCGTCACCATCGGCGTCTCCGCCGACCTCACTGCCGCCAAGTACGGCATCACGCGCTCAGAACTCGACGCATTCGCCGTCCGCTCCCACGAACTGTCACTCGCGGCTCCCCGATGGGAATCACTCATCCCGATCCGCATCGACGGGGAGATCGTCCTCGCCGCCGACGAGGGCGCCCGCGCCGGCACCACCCTGGAGTCGTTGGGCGCCCTCAAGCCGCTCTTCAGCGACGACCCCCTGTGGAGCCGGGTCGAGGAGCGCTTCCCCGGCTTCGAACGACCGAGTGTCGGGCTGCACACGGTCGGCACCGCGCCTCAGCTGTGCGATGCGGCATCGGCCGCTGTGATCGGTTCTGCTCGGGCGGAGGCGACCCTGGGCCGCCGACCGATCGGGCGGATCGTCAGCTGGGCGCATACCGCAGTGCGTTCTCCCGGCCTGGACGGAACCGTCGCCGCGGCCGGCAAGGCGCTCGACCGGGCGAACCTCGGGATCAAGGATGTGAAGGTCGCCGAGTTCAACGAGTCGTTCGCCGTCTCTCCCCTCGTCCTGATCAAGGAACTCGGCCTGTCCGACGAGATCGTGAACATCCGCGGAGGGGCGGTCTCGGTCGGGCATCCCCTCGGTGCGAGCGGCGGCATCCTGCTCGCCAACGCACTGGAGCTCCTGCGACGCCACGGCGGTGGTCACGGGTTGCTCGTCATTCCCGGGGCGCTCGGCGTCGCGACCGCCGTCGTGGTCGAAAGCCCGGCCTGAGGCGCTGGTGCCGGTGCTCCGCATCGGCAGGCTGTTCGCGTTGCGCAGACGACGGGCGGATCGAGACGGTTCTGCCGCGTCCGGAGAGTATCCGGACGCGGCAGAAGAGAGGTGCCACCGACGGGCGATCATTCCCGGCGTCGGAGGAGCGCTTCCTGGGTGATCTGGCAGACCGCCCGTCCTGCCCGGTCGAAGGCCGCGGCCTGGATGAGGGCCCGTGACGCATGGGCCATCGGAGCGTTGTGCTCGAAGACGATCCAGTCGTCTCCGCGGACGTCGTCCTGGAACCAGATGGTGTGGTCCAGGGACAGGCCCCACCATTGCTCCATCAGGGTCCGCTCGTGCCCCAGGGGGACACCGTGGGCTGTGGCGGCCGTGCCCATCAGCATGAGGTCGCTGGCGTAGGCCACGGCCGCGCGGTGGATGAGCTGATCGTCTGGAAGCGGCTCGGCGGCGCGCATCCAGATGTTGTGCGTGGCGGCGGGATGCTGGACCCTCTCGTCCTCGGCCGGCGGTGCGACCCGGATTTCGATCGCCTCGAAACCGGACCAGAAATCGCCCAGCCCGCCGTCGTCCTCCGCGAGCGCGCTCAGAGGCGAGGACTCTTCGACGGTCCCGGAGTCGGGAGCCGGGCGGGCATGGGAGATCCCGCCTTTGTCGTCGCCGGCCGAGACCAGTGACCGGCAAAGAAGCCGGTCTCCCTGCAAGGCGCTCACCTGCCGCGTGGAGCGGGAACGGCCGGTGTGCAGATCCTCGACCCTGTACCGCACCGGCTCGCTGCTCGTTCCCGCACGCAGGAACACCGTGTGGAGGGAGTGCACCCGCTTGTCCGGGCCGATGCTGAGACCGGCCGCCATCAGGGACTGGCCGACCAGTTGCCCGCCGAAGAGCTGTGGCAGCTGCAGAAGGTCGTTCCGCCCCAGCCATTCGTGGCTCTCGACCTGTTCGAGGTCGAACAGGTCGGCCAGATCCCTCTGCCGTCGTTCCACCGGTACGGGCGTGCCTTCCATCGTCAGTCCTTCTTGGTTCTCATGAAGCTCTTGACGGATCGCCGCATCTTTCCTCCGTTGAACAGGCGTGAGATACTCTGTTATCTGTAGTGACGAGAAACAGTTCTAGTCTCGGCAGGCCGCTTTCGCAAGCCCCTGGCCGGGAGAGGGGTCACCATGAACGAGCGCAACATCTGGGTGCTCGGCGGGTATCAATCCGACTTCGCACGGAACCTCGACCGAGAGGGCAAGGACTACGCGGATCTGACGTCCGAGGTCGTCGACCACACCCTGGCCGCGGCGGCGATCGACCCTTCGGAGATCGACGTCGTGCACGTCGGCAACGCCTTCGGCGACCTGTTCGCGGGGCAGGCGCATCTGGGCGCGATGCCCGCCACGGTGCGAGCCGAACTCTGGGGACTGCCCGCCTCCCGGCATGAGGCGGCCTGCGCGTCCGGCAGCATCGCGATCC
The DNA here is from genome assembly GCF_039525175.1 of Actinocorallia libanotica. Taxonomy (NCBI): domain Bacteria; kingdom Bacillati; phylum Actinomycetota; class Actinomycetes; order Streptosporangiales; family Thermomonosporaceae; genus Actinocorallia; species Actinocorallia libanotica. The sequence continues at coordinate 108,895 of NZ_BAAAHH010000015.1, read as the reverse complement.
TCGGCGCGGTCGCCGATCTTCGGGCCGGCCACTACGACTGCGCGCTGGTCGTCGGCGTCGAACTGGAGAAGACCGTCAGCGGTGACCAGGCCGCCGCGAACCTCGGTGCCGCGGCGTGGGTGGGCCATGAGGGCCAGGACGCGAAGTTCATGTGGCCGTACATGTTCGCCGAGGTCGCCCAGGAGTACGACCGCCGCTTCGGTCTCGACGACAGCCACCTGCATGCGATCGCGCAGGTCAACTTCGCGAACGCGAAGCTCAACCCGAACGCGCAGACCCGCCTGTGGGACGTTCCCGATCTGCTGGCCGCCGGATCGAACGACGCTGTCAATCCCGTGGTGGAGGGCAGGATCCGTCGTTACGACTGCAGCCAGATCACCGATGGTGGAGCCGGCCTGGTCCTGGTGACAGACGACTACCTGCGCGAGCACCCGCAGGAGAAGCCGATGGCGCGACTGCTCGGCTGGGGCCACCGGACCGTCGGGATCGGGCTCGCCGGCAAACTCGTCCGCGACGCCGACAACCCCTATGTGATGCCGCATCTGCGGCAGACCGTCGAGGACGCCTTCGGTCGGGCGGGCGTCACCCTCGACGCGCTCGACGGGCTGGAAACCCACGACTGCTTCACGCCAAGCGAATACCTCGCCATCGACCACATCGGCCTGACCGGTCCCGGCGAATCCTGGAAGGCCGTCGAGAACGGGGACATCCAGATCGGCGGAAGGCTCCCCATCAACCCGAGCGGCGGCCTGATCGGCGGCGGCCACCCTGTCGGTGCGAGCGGCGTGCGCATGGTGCTCGACGCGAGCAAGCAGGTCAACGGCACCGCTGGCGACTACCAGGTCGAAGGCGCTCAGACCTTCGCGACGCTGAACTTCGGAGGAAGCACCGCGACCACGGTGAGCTTCGTCGTCGGCGCCATGCCCACGGCCTGAGGGAACCCGCCCCGGAACCGCCTGGCGCGCCACGATCCGGCTGCTCGGCCGCCGACAGAACGCGCCGGACCTCCTTCGGCCAGTAGCTCTGTTTATTGTAGTAAATGGGAATGCGCCGAGCAGCAGGCCGGGACGGCCGGCTTGCCGCTCGGGCGGCGGCCGCTCGCCGCCATCGGGCGCATGGACGTTCAGTGGACTTCACGGCCTCCGGCGAGAAGGCGGCCGCACACGCGGCCAGGCGCCCGGCGCGGATCCTCCGCATATGAGCAGCACCAGCGCAGCAACCTCATCATCGACATCGACTAAGGAGGCTCCCATGGACGTGGAGATCCTCGGCAGGGTCCTGTCGACCTTGCCGGACGACGACGACCACCCCTACCGCACAGGTCCGTGGCGGCCCCAGACGACGGAGTGGAAGGCCGACGACCTCACCGTCGTGCACGGCGAGATTCCCGCTGACCTCGACGGCCTCTACCTGCGCAACACCGAGAACCCCGTCCACCCGGCGCTGGAGCGCTACCACCCGTTCGACGGCGACGGCATGATCCACGCCGTGGGCTTCCGCGACGGCAAGGCCTTCTACCGCAACCGTTTCGTCCAGACCGACGGCCTCATCGCCGAACGCGAGGCGAACGGCCCCCTGTGGGCGGGGATCGCCGACCGGCCCGAGAAATCCCCCCGCCAGGACGGATGGGGCGCACGCGGCCGGATGAAAGACGCCTCCAGCACCGACGTCGTCGTCCACGCCGGAGTCGCCCTCACCAGCTTCTACCAGTAACGCCTACGAAGAAGGCGACGAGATCGTCCTGGACGGGTTCTTCCAGGGCGACCCCGAGCCCCGCGACACCGGCGACGGCACCTTCTACCAGCGCATGTTCCGCTTCCTCGCGCTCGACCGGATGCAGACCCGCCTGCACCGCTGGCGGCTGGACCTGCGCACCGGCCAATGCCGCGAAGAACGCCTGTCGGACTCCATCACCGAGTTCGGCGTCCTGAACAACACCTACGGCGGCCGCCGCCACCGCTACACCTACGCCGCCAGCGGCGTGGACGGCTGGTTCCTGTTCAACGGCCTGGTCAAGCACGACCTGCTCACCGGAGGCGAAGAGCGGTTCACCCTGCCCGAAGGCGTCTACGGCAGCGAGCCCGCCATGGCGCCGCGCGTGGGAGGCACCGCCGAGGACGACGGCTACCTTGTTACGCTGACCACCGACATGAACGAAGATCGCTCCGAGTGCCTGATCTTCGATGCCGCCCGGCCGGCCGACGGCCCGCTCGCCCTCGGCAAGCCCTCCGAACCCCCGAGCGGACGACTCCGACCTCGTTCGGGGCTGTCGATGACACGGCGGAGCGCCCTTGCCGCGTCCCCCTGTGAGGCGGACACCGCAAGGTGCGGTCCAGCGGGCGCTTGCCGGGTCAGGGCATGCGCTCGATGATGAGGGCGCTGCCGGTGCCCGCCGCGCCACTGACCGCGACGGCTCCGTAACGCGCTCGGGTTCTTTCCAGCTCGTCCAAGCAGGAGGCGAGCAGGATCGCGCCGGTGCCTCCGAACGCGTGGCCCATGGCGATGGTCCCGCCGTTGGGGTTGATCTGACCGTCGGCCAGGTCCAGGTCCCGCTGGAACTTCACGCAGGTCGCGGCGAACGCCTCGGCGATCTCGTACACGTCGATGTCGCCGGGGCACAGGCCCGCGGTGCGCAGCGCCTTCTCGACCGCGGCCTGGCCTGCTGTCAGCATGATGACGGGGTCCACCGAGGCGGTGGCCGCCGTGAGGATCCGTGCGCGGGGTCTGAATCCGGTCCGCTGGGCGGCGAGCTCGTCACCGAGGACGACCAGCCCGGCCCCGTCCACGATGGCGGGTGAGTTGCCGACGGTGTGCAGGTGCCGGATCTCGCCGACCTCCGGATGGTGGCGGCGTACCAGATCGTCCTGGCCGCGCTCGCCGAAGGAGGCGAACGCGGGCGCCATGGCGGCCAGGGATTCCGCCGTCGTCTGCGGCCGTATCGCCTCATCGTGGGCGAGGACGACGTCGCCGTCGAGGCGGACCGGCAGGACGGAGGCGGCAAACCGTCCCTGTTCCCACGCCTGCGCGGCACGCTGCTGGCTGCGCAGGGCGTAGGCGTCGAGTTCCTCGCGCTCGAAGCCTTCGAGGGTGGCGATGAGGTCGGCGGCGACGCCCATCTGGACGGCGCCGGTCCGCTCCACGACCTCGGGGTCGCGCCAGATCGGTGCCTCGTCGGAGTACATCGGGACCCGTGAGACGGACTCCACGCCTCCGGCGACCTGCAGATTCGCCGTGCCGAAGGAGATCCGGGCCGCAGCGGTGGCGATCGCGTCGACACCTGAGGCGCAGAACCGGTTGAGCGTCATGCCGGAGGTGTTCCAGCCGGCGAGGAGGGCCGCGGTGCGGGCGAGGTCGCCGCCCTGCTCGCCGACCTGGCCGGCGGAGCCGACGATGAGGTCCTCAACGCTCTGGGGCAGGTCCGCGGACCTGTCCTTCAAGCCGTCCAGCAGCTGGGTGATGAGGTGCAGCGGCGAGACCTGGGCCAGCCCGCCGTTCGGGCGGGCTCTGCCGCGCGGTGTGCGCAGCGCGTCCAGCAGGTACACGTCGCTCATCGGCCGCCCTCCCGCAGTTGCTCGGCCCGCACCCAGGTGGCGTGGAAGCCCGACGGGATCCGGCGGGGGAGCAGAACGCGGCCGATCGGGCCGGCGGAGACGTCGGAGGCGTCGAAGATGGCGCACTCGGCGCGGTTCTCGCGCTCGTCGTTGACGAAGCTGACCAGGTAGCCGTCGGTCTCGCCGGTGGAGCCGTCGCGGGGCGCGAACGGGGACTCCGAGCCGTAACGCCCGGGGCCGAAGATGTGCTCCTGCTTCTGCCCGGTCCGGGAGTCGAACCTGACGAGGCCGTCGAACAGCAGCGTCTGTTCGGCGGCCAGGTGCATGTTGTAGGAGTAGCGGTGCGGCTGTCCCATGATGCGGCCGTCGACGCTGGGGAACTCGATGTTGTCGTCGTCCAAGGGACCCTCGGTGGTCTGGCCGGTGCGCAGGTTGAACCGGTACCGGTACAGGTGGGCGTTGAGCCTCAGGTAGGCGAGCATCTGGGCGAGCTTGGAGGTGTAGGTCGCCTGGTGCTGGGGGTTCTTGACCCTGCACACGTCCAGGACGATCTCCTCGCCCTCCTCCCAGGAGTTGACGACGTGGTAGATGTAGCACGGGTCGGCGTCGAACCAGCGGATGGCGTCACCGGTGCCGTGCCTGGGGATGACGCCGAACCGGGCGGGGAGCGACCGTTCGAAGAAGATGCGGTACTTGCCCGCGGCGCGGGCCTCCTGGTCCTGGATCAGCGGCAGGTCCATCAGGATGGAGTAGTTCGGGGTGATCGCCATGTCGTGGGGCAGCCGCGGTCCAGGCAGGTCGATGCCGGTGGCGTGCGTGACGGTTCCCTCGGCGCCGACGACGCCATAGCGCATGTAGGGCGGCCCGTCGGGTCCGTAGTCGAACCACAGCAGTTCGCCGGTGGCCTCGTCGACCTTGTTGTGGGCCATCATGTCGCCGTCGAGGGTGCCCAGGAACGTCTCGGCACCGAGCGTTTCCAGTGAGAGCGGGTCGATGGCGTAGGGACTGCCGCACAGGTACCAGGTGGCAAGGACTTTCCCGCGGTGGAAGATGACGTCGGTGTTGGCCGAGTCCTTGATGCCCAGCCCGTGGGTGTTGCCGAAAGGGTTGTCCTTCGGGTTCTCCATGACGCCGGTCCATAGGGCCTTGCCGGCCTCGGACTCCTCGTGGAAGGCCGCGGTGCGCACGAACCGGTTGCGGTAGCGGGCCTTGCCGTTCTCGAAGTGCATCGCGTGGATCATGCCGTCGCCGTCGAACATGTGGTAGCGGCCACCGGCAGCGAACCGGCGGTTGGGTCCGTTGCGCAGGAAGACCCCGTTGAGGTCCGCGGGGATCTCGCCGACCACCTCCATGTCCTCAAGGGTCAGCTCATCGTGGACGGCTTCGAAGACGCCCATGAGGTAGGGGTTCGGCTCGTCCTGGCCGTCGGCCGCCCGGGCGACCGCGATGGGCCTGTCGGTTGTCATCTGCTCTCCCTGTGTCAAGATCGACGAAGGAACCGATTACTACTATAAGAGAAGCTAGCTTGCGAAGTACGATTGCGGAAGGGGTCGGAGAAAAGATGAGAGGTGAGCCCATGACGGGTCGGGAGGCCCCCGGGGCGCAGCCCAGCGCCATCGGGCAGGCGCTGCTGGCGATCGGCGACCAATGGACCCTTTTGATCTTGCAGCGGGCCTTCCTGTTGAGGATCCGGCGGTTCGCCGACTGGCGCGACGAGCTCGGCATGTCGGAGTCGGTGCTGGCCAACCGGCTCAAGGAGCTGGTCGCCGGCGGGCTGCTGACCCCTTCGGCCTACCGGGACGAGGGGCGCACCCGCACCGAGTACCTCCTCAGCGACAAGGCGCGTGAGCTGTGGCCCATGCTGGTGGCGGTGTGGTCGTGGGAGCGCGCCTGGGTCCCGCGCCGCTCGGGACTGCCCGAGCTGGTTCACGAGGCCTGCGGCCGACGCACCGATGTGGAGGTCGGCTGCGCCTCGTGCGGGCGCGCTCCCGTGACCGCCCGCGACACCGCCACTGAGAGCGGCACCGCGACGTTCGCCCAGGTGGCGGTGCCGCGCCTGCACCGCAAGACCGTGCGCGTGAACGCCGAGGACGACCCCCTGTCCTACTTCCCCGAGACGCTGGAGCTGCTCGGAGACCGCTGGGGCACCGTCATGCTGGCCGCCGCGATGCTCGGGGTCCAGCGCTTCGTCGACTTCCAGTCCGAACTCGGCATGGCCCCCTCGGTCCTGTCCAACCGGCTGCGCCGCTTCGTGGAGCTGGACGTGCTCAGCCCCGACCACAGGGAAGGCGGGCGGGCGCGCTATCACCTCACCGACAAGGGCCTGGCCTTCTTCGAGGTGTTCGCCTTCCTCGTCGACTGGGCGCAGCGCTGGTATGACGGTCCGCCCGGTACCGACCTGAGGATCGAGCACCGGACGTGCGGTCGTCCCTTCATCCCCTACCTGAGCTGCCTGTCGTGCGGGAAACCGTTCGAGCGGACCTTCGTGGCCTTCATGGCCACGGACGCCGAAGGCCGCTCCCAGCGGCTGCCCGTGCCCGAGGTCACGCAAGCCGCCGCGACTGGGTCACGCGGAACCGGCCGGCGATGAAGGAGTCGTCGGTCAGCGAGGCGTTGCCCGCCGGGTTCAGCCCGGTCACGTGGTAGTCGCTGTAAGCGGCGGAGAAGTTGAGCGGCATCGGACCGGTGATGTTGCTCGACACCGCCGCCCCCGCGACCGCGTAAGCCTCTTCCACCCGGTCGAGGTAGGAGTCGTCGCTGGAGTAGGCGAACGCGGTGATCGCGCCGTGCTCCCGGGCGTCACGTGAAGCCTGCTCAAGCGCCTGCTCGGCGTCGTCGCATTCGATGACGAAGGCGATCGGGCCGAAGCGCTCCTGCCCGTACAGGTCATGGTCGCCCACGTCCACCTGCACCAGCAGCGGTCCGCCGGTCCGCGCCCCGGGGAAGGCCGGGTGCTCGTACGGCGCCGGCTTCAGGACGACGCGGCCGCGGCCGTCCATCAGCTCGACCAGTTCCTCCTGCAGCCGCAGCGTGTCGGCCGACTGCACGGTTCCCATGACGGCCGCCGCGCGCTTGGGCACGGTCGAGATCGCCTGGATCGCCGAGGCGAGCGCGTCGGCGAACTCGTCGGCACCGATGGTGCCGTCCGCGGTGGAAATGCCGCCGCGCGGTACGTAGATGTTCTGCGGGCTGGTGCACATCTGCGCTGAGAACAGGCACAGCGAGCCTGCGAGCGCGCGCAGCACCGGCTGCAGGTCGTCGGCGGAGTGGACGAGCACGGAGTTCGTGCCCGAGGTCTCGGTGTAGGCGATGGCGGGGAAGGCGTTGGCCTCGACCCACGATCCGAAGGCGGCCGACCCGGTGAAGTCCACGATCCTGGTCAGCGGGTGCCGGACGAGCTGCTTGGTGATCGGCTCGGCGACCGTGTCGACGGCCAGGCCCACCAGGTCGGGGGAGAAGCCCGCTTCGGTGAGGACCTCGCGGCAGATGCGGACCGCGAGCGCCATCTGCAGGACCGAGGTGGGATGCGGCTTGACGATGACGGGGTTGCCGGTCACGAGGCTGGCGAACAGCGCGGGGTAGACGTTCCACGCCGGGAAGCTCGCGCACGCGACGACGACCGCGATGCCGCGGGGCGCGAGCCGGTAGCGCTTGGCCAGCTTCACTTCGGTCGTGCCGAACCTTCTGGTCCACTCCGCCTGCGGTGCCACCCGGTCCATCGCGGAGTAGGCCTGGGCGATCGCCTCGATGCCCCGGTCGAGCGCGTTGGTGCCGCTGCCGGCGTAGCTCATGCCGAAACTCTGCCCGGCGGTGTGCATCGCCGCGTGGGCGAGTGTGAAGTTCTTGCGGAAGAGCCGCTCGCAGATCTCCAGGCAGATGCCGGTCCGGGCGGCCGGGTCGGCATCGCGCCAGCGCGGCCAGGCGCCCTGGGCCGCCGCGAACAGCTCGTCCGCCCCCGCACGCCGATAGGAGACTCCGAGCGGCTCCAGCGTGTAAGGGGAGACCTCATCGGTCTGCACCGCCAGGGCGCCGGGCCCTTCGAGGTCGAAGACGCGGCCGAGTTGCGAGCGGAACTCGGCTTCGCCTTCGGCGCGGGCGTGTTCGCCGCCGGGGTGGTCGGCCGGAGCGTCGGGGAAGGCCGTCCAGCTCTCGCGGGAGCCGCACACCACGATCGCCCGTTCGAGAAGCCCTCGGTGCTTTTCGAACAGAACTTCGGTCGTCATGGTTTCTCCAAGGCGTGAAACAAGGATGATTGACCTGCTGACTTTTTCTATCATAGTGTCCGGGGTCACGACATGGAGGGACCAATGACTGTCTTGAGCTCTGGACGACCCCGAAGGCTCCACCCCGAGGACAAGGTCGCCCGCTACCGCGAGCTGGGCTGGTGGACCGACGAAACCGTGGACGGCCTGCTGCGCGCGCAGGTCGAAGGCCGCGCGGGCGCGGTCGCGGTCTCGGACGCCCCGAACAAGGCCGACCTGTGCGGTGGCGAGCCGGTCGAGCTGACCTGGTCGGAACTCGACGCGGTCGTCGACCGGATCGCGGCCTCCCTGCTCGCGGCGGGCGTCCGGGCCGGGGATGTGGTGGGGGTGCAGCTGCCCAACGTGGTCGAGCTCGTCGCGTCGTTCTTCGCGGTGATCCGCATCGGGGCGATCGTCTCGCCGCTGGCCGCGCAGTTCCGCGGCTACGAGATCGGTACGGCGGCAAAGATCGCCGGCTTCGACGCCTTCATCGGGACCGCCCGCATCGGAGGCCGCGTCAGCCTCGGCGAGGCGATCCCCGCGCTGGAGGGAACCCGGGCGGCGGAGAGGGTGCTGGGGTTCGGCGCGGATCTGCCCGAGGGCGTGCGGCCGCTGGAGGTCGGCCCGGCGAACGAGAACGAGCGCCGCACGGTGGGAGAGCACCTGTCCGACCGGACGATCGACGATCCGTCGAACTGCATCACCGTGTGCTGGACGTCGGGCACCGAGAGCCTCCCCAAGGCCGTTCCGCGCGCCCACTACGAATGGATGGCCATCGCCCGCGTCGCCCAGGAGGCGCCCGCCCTCACCTCCGAGGACGTCGTTCTCAACCCTTTCCCCATGGTGAACATGGCCTCGATCGGCGGCATGATGCTGCCCTGGCTGCGCTCAGGCGCGCGCCTGGTGCTGCACCACCCGTTCACCTTGCCGGTGTTCCTGCGGCAGGTCGCCGAAGAACGGGTCACCTATACCCTCGCGCCTCCGGCCGTGCTGACCATGCTCCTGCAGAACAGCGCGTTCCTGGAGCAGGCCGACGTGTCGTCGCTGAGAGCGATCGCCTCGGGCTCGGCGCCGCTTTCGCCGCCGATGGTCGAGGGCTGGCAGGAGGGGTACGGGATCTCCGTCATCAACTTCTTCGGCTCCAACGAGGGCATCTGCCTGCTCAGCTCTCCCTCCGACGTTCCCGATCCCGGGCAGCGGGCGCGCTACTTCCCCCGCTACGGCGCCCCCGGGGTGCAGTGGTCCTGTCGTGCGATGGAAGCGGTCTCCTTGCGGCTGGTCGACCTCGACACCGGTGAGGAGATCACCGAGCCGGGGCGTCCCGGCGAACTGCGGGTCGGCGGCCCGACGATCTTCTCCGGCTACCTGGAGGGCTCCACCGGCACGGTGCCGTTCGACGAGCGCGGGGATCTGTGCACCGGTGACGTGTTCGAGATCGCCGGAGACCGCGGAGAGTTCCTGCTGTACGTCGACCGCGCCAAGGACCTGATCATCCGCGGGGGCATGAACATCGCCCCGGTGGAGCTGGAGAACCTGATCATCAGGCACCCGTCCGTCGCCGAGGTGGCGGTCATCGGCTATCCGGACGACGTGCTCGGGGAGAAGACCTGCGCCGTCATCGTCCCCCTCGCCGGGTCCACCGTCACCCACGAGGAGATCATCGAGTATCTGCGCTCCCAGCAGATCGCCTCCTACAAGCTGCCGGAGAAGACCGTGGTCGTCGACGCGCTCCCGCGCAACCCGGTCGGCAAAACACTCAAGCGCGTCCTTCGCGACGACCTGAGGATCGGCAGGCTGAAAGGCGTCTGAGTCGGCCGGGCGCGCGAGGGCGCCGGAACCCCGACGGGGTCCCGGCGCCCTTCGCCGCTTCTAGGCCCTGTTCGTAGTTGGGATCATCGGGTTTCGCTGCGCGGTGTGTGTGCTGCTGGTAGTCCGGTGGGCATGGCGCGTGGTGATGTGACGGACGAGGAATGGGCGTTGATCGAGCCGTATCTGCCGCTGGGCGAGCGGGGTCCGATCCCGGACCTTCGCAGGTGGTTCAACGCGGTGATCTGGCGGTTTCGCACCGGCAGTCCGTGGCGGGGCGTCCCCGAGCACTACGGATCCTGGTCGACGGTCTATGACCGCTTCCGCGTCTGGGCGGTGCAGGGCGTGATGGAACACCTGCTGGAGCAGATGATCGGGCTGGCCGCCGACTTGCGCTGCCGCCCGTTGTCCTTCGTGCTCGCTCCCGGCCAGAGTGGGGACGGCCCTCAGTTCCGCGCCGTGCTCTCATTCATCAAGGTCCGCGGACCCGTCGGTCGTCCCCGCACCCGGCCTGCCGCGGTCGCCGCCGATGAGGCCTATTCTTCCCGCGCCGACCGCTCCCACCTGCGAGGGCGCGGGATCAGAGCCGTCATCCCCGAGAAGGCCGACCAGGCGGCCAACCGCAAGAACAAGGGCAGCCGCGGCGGGCGGCCCGTCTCCCACGTCCAAGAGCTTTACCGAGAACGCAACACCGTCGAGCGCTGCATCAACAAGATCAAGCAATGGCGTGGGCCGGCCACCCGCTACGACAAGAGCCCGAGAGTTACCTGGCCGGCCTGCATCTCTGCGGAGCCCTTCTCTGGCTCCGCAGAGATGCAGGCCGGCTGAGAATCCGAACTTCGAACAGGACCTGGCTAGGGAACGGCCTTGAGTAGCCAGAGTTCGTTCTCCTCATGGCCGGAGTCGGACTGGACCACGCGCTCGCCCGGTGTGGTGGATGCGTTGGCGACCGCCAGCACCTTGCCGGAGTGCTTGGCGATGAGCCGGTAGACGCCGGCCTCATGCTCCTTGAGGTACCAGATCTGGCTGGGGCTACCGTTGATGGGCCACTGCATCGCGAAGTTGGAGTTCTGGTCGGCAAATTCGATGTCCAGGGCCATGCCGGAGTGTTCGGCGATGAACTTGTATCCGCCGTCGGCGGGTTCGACGCGGAAGATCTGGTTGGTCTTGCCGGTGGGGGTCCACTGGATCACCCAGGCGCCGTCGTTCATGGCGTTGTAGATGACGTCGAGGGCGAGGCCGGACTTCTTGTTGATCAGAGTGGCGCGGGCCGGGATGTCCATGGGGGTCCTCTCGAACTGGGGCGGGAGGTAGCGGTGCGCCGCCGTGTCTCCATAAGAGATGATCACGCACGGGAAATCACCCTTCGGCCGTGACCGCTTCCGGGCAGGGTTCCCGCTGCAGGAAGGCGGCGGTAGCCCGTCGACCACCCTTCCTGGTCGGTCCTTCGCTCCCGAACATGTCCCCAGCCGCCAGGTAGCGGAGTGTACGCGGGGCCGTCTTATGGGTCCGAAGCCTCCGGCCGGCCTAGAGATCCGAACTCCGTACAGGCTCTAGCGCGGACAGGTGATGAGCTGGGTGCACCGGAACATCGCGATCCGGCGGCCATCGGCGTCCAGGACGTCGGCGGTCCAGACCTGCATGCGCCGCCCGCCGTGGGCGAGCTCGGCGACGGTCCGCACCGTGCCCTGCCGGGCGGTGCCCACGAAGTCGGTGCTCACCTGCGCGGTGGCGAAGCCGACCGACCCTTCGGGCAGGGACAGGCGGCAGCCGATGCCGCACGCGGTGTCGGCGAGCGCCACGACGGCCGCGGCGTGCAGGTGGCCGTTGGGGGCCAGCAGCTCCGGCCGCACCTCGAACTCGGCGACCACGCGAAGCGCGTCGGCCTCGACGACCTTGAATCCCAGCAGGCCGGGGAAGCGGCCCTCGGTCATCCGCGTCAGATTCCCAGGGGTCGGGTCCTCAGGGGTGGGGCGCGGGGAGATGTCGCTCACGGCTCAGACCTCCACGACCAGCGCGATGCCCAGACCCACGCCGATGCAGGCGGCGGCGACGCCGATCCCGCCGCCCCGGCGCTGCAGTTCCCGGGCGCAGTCGACCACGATCCGCGCGGCTGAGGCGCCCAGCGGATGGCCCAGGGCCAAGGCGCCGCCGTTGGGGTTCACCTTTTCTTCGGGCACTTCCAGCTCATCCACGCACGCCAGGACCATGGCCGAGAACGCCTCGTTGATCTCGAAGACCGCGACATCGGACAGGTCGCGGTTCGCCTTGCGCAGCGCCGCACGCACGGCCGGAACCGGGGCCAGGGCGAAGCGGTGCGGATCCACGGCCGCGACAGCGCTGGACAATACCCGGCACAGGGGCCGGGCGGCCAACTGCCGCGCGGCACCGGGCGTGCCCATCAGCACGGCGATCGCCCCATCGTTGATGGGTGAGGACGTGCCCGCGGTCACCGTCCCGCCTGAGGTGAAGGCGGGTTCGAGCGAGGCGAGGGCCTCGGCGGTGGTTCCCGGTCGGATCGACTCATCTCTCAGCACCCCCGCCAGCGGGCAGACCACGTCATCGTGCAGGCCCCTGCCCCATGCCTCATCGGCGCGCTCGTGGGAGCGGACCGCCCACGCCTCCTGCCGCACCCGGTCGATGCCGCGTTCCGCCGCGATCGCGTCGACCGACCCGCCCAGCGAAGCGGTCCACTCCGGCGGGAACACGGGGTTGGGCATGCGCCACCCGACAGCGGTGGGAACGAGTTCGATCCTGCGGGGCAAGGCCGTGTCGATGGGCGCAACGACGTGAGGGGCACGGCTCATACCCTCGACCCCGCCCGCCACGATGAGTTCCGCATCCCCGACGGCCAGCGCGCGGCCGGCCTGGACGATCGCCTCGGCCCCCGATCCGCAGAGCCGGTTCACCGTCACCCCGGGAACGGAGGTGGGCAATCCGGCCAGCAGCGCGGCCATCCGCGCCACATTGCGGTTGTCCTCCCCGGCCCCGTTGGTGTCGCCGTAGACCACGTCGGCGATGCGCGCGGGATCGAGCAGCGGCCGGCGCGCGACGAGCTCCCGCAGCGGGTGGGCGGCCAGGTCATCGACCCTGACCTGTGACAGTCCGCCGCGGTTCTTGCCGAACGGGGTGCGCTGGGCATCCAGGAGCAGTACTTCGGCCATGGGTTCCTCTCAAGCTGACTTCTTCTATAGTACTAAAGTCATTCTCGACGACGTTCGGAGGACCCCGTGACCATCGGCCTGCTCGCCCGCCGTGCCGCGGCCCGCTTCGGCGACCGGCCCGCAGTGATCGCCGCTGACGGGACCCGCACTTTCAGCGAACTCACCGACCGCGCCGACCGGCTTGCCCACGGCCTGCTGGCGTTGGGCCTGCGCCCCGGAGAGCGCGTCCTCGAACTACTCCCCAACGGCTGTGCCCTGGTGGAATCCGATCTCGCACTGGCGATGGCGGGGCTCGTCAGGGTCCCTCTCAACCCCCGGCTGGGGCCCCCTGAATGGGAGCGGATCGCCGACGACTGCGGCGCCGGCGCGTTGATCTACGACGCGCGCTTCCACGCAGAGACCGAGGCGCTGCGCAGCGGTCTCGGCCATGAGCGGACCGTCGTCCTCGGCGACGGTCCTGGACGGCGATGGGCCGAACTCGTGCTCAACGCCGCGCCCTCGCAGACGCCGGCCGTCCGCATCGACGACCTCGCCGGCCTGGCCTACTCCTCCGGCACGACGGGCCGGCCGAAGGGCGCCCGGCGCACCCACCGCAACCGCATCGCCTCGGCCATGGCCATGACCCACGAGGTCCTGGGCGGGCCGCCCGCCGCTGACGCCGTCTACCTGCACGCGGGTCCGGCCATCCACACCAGCGGACTGTTCGTCCTGCCGTTCCTCATGGCAGGCGCCCCCCAGGTCATGCTCGACCATGCCGACGCCCCGCAGGTCCTTGAAGCCATCGACAGGCACCAGGTCACCCACACCGCCCTCGTGCCCACCATGGTCGACCGGCTCGCGCAGGCCGCGACCGCTCCGCCCGCGTCGTTGCGGATGCTCGCCTACGCGGGCTCGCCCATGCCCGCCGAGCACATCCGCCGGGCCGGCGAGCGGCTCACGCCCCATCTCGTCCAGTACTACGGCCTGGTCGAGGCGATGCCGCCGCTGACCGTCCTGGACGCCGCCGACCACGCCCGGGGCTTGGCCGATCAGCCGCAGTTGCTGACCAGCGCGGGCAGAATCTGCCTGGCCGTCGATCTGCAGGTGGTGGACGACGACGGCCACCCGCTCCCGGACGGGGAGACTGGAGAGATCCTGGTCTCGGGAGACCCCGTCACCACGGGCTACTACAACGCAGAAAGCCGCGAGGACCTGGGGAAATCCTTCCTGGACGGACGGTTGCGCACGGGCGACGTCGGCCGCGTCGGAGAAGGCGGCAGGCTCTGGCTCACCGACCGCCGCAACGACATGATCATCACTGGCGGCTACAACGTCTATCCCCGTGAGGTGGAGGAGGCGATCAGCGGTCTGCCGGGCATAGCCCACGTCGCGGTCGTGGGACTGCCCGATGAGCGCTGGGGCCAGCGCATCACCGCTGCGTACACGTGCCTGCCCGGACACGATGTGCGCCCTGAGGAACTGCTCGCGCACTGCCGTGGCGCGCTGCCGTCCCACAAGTGCCCCAAAGCCGTGCACCAGGTCAGCGAGCTGCCGCTCAACGCGACGGGAAAGATCCACCGCCGGGAGGTCTCCGCTCGTCTGGCCCGCTCGACGCTCTGGTGAGGCTCCGCAGAGGACCATCGGGGCGCTGCGTCCATGACCAAGGGGCCGGTGCTCAGGCGAGCTGAGCACCGGCCCCGGCGTCTGTCGAAATTCAGGCGCTCTGGCCCGCCACGCGGAGCAGATTCTGCAGAGTCGCACGGCCGCCGAGATCACCGTCGACGCTCGCGGGAACGACCGCGACCTCGTCGACGCCCGCCTCCGCGTAAGCGGCGAGCTGGGCGCGGACCTCTTCATCCCCGCCCAGCAGGCCAACCGACGCGATCAGTTCCCGAGGGACCGCCGCGAGCAGGTCCTTGGGATGCGGGCGAGTACGGGCGAAGGCCACAAGGTCGCCGAAGCCGGCCTCGATGAACATCTCGCCGTAGCCCGGTGCTGCCAGATAACCCACGACACCGCGCCGAATCTGGTCCACGGCTTCGGGGTCGTCCCCATGGGCGGCCGTCACCCACGCAGTCACCTGCGGCGCGGCCGCACCCGCGCTCGCGGCCTCCTCGCGCATCTGCGCGACCAGGCTCGCCGCCGAAGCGGGGGTGATGAGGTTCAGCACCATCCGGTCGGCGTGCCGCGCCGCCGTGCGGACCGCGGACGGACCGAACGCGGCGACCGCGATCGATGTCTTGGGAGCGTCCAAGCGGAGGTGGTATCCGCGTGTGGTCACCGCATCCCCGCGGAAATCGGTCTTGTCCCCGGCCAGCAGGGACTGCAGGGCGAGCACCGACTCGCGCAGGACGGTCGCCGACCGCTCACGGGACCTGCCGTGCCAGTGGCTCACCACCAGAGGGCTGGAGGTCCCCACCGCGACGTTCACACCGCGCCCCACCAGATCGGCCACCGAGGCGACCCCCCGGGCGATGAGCATGGGGTCGCGGACCGCGACCGCCAGTGGCCCGACGGTGAGCTCCAGCCGGGTCTCCATACCGATGCGGGTGGCCAGGGCGAAGGCGTCATAGGTCGCCATCTCCCCGATCCACAGCCGTTCGTACCCCAGCTCCTCGGCGTGCCGTGCCGTGAGCATGGCCTCACCCGCGGGGCGGTCCTGCCAGTAGCCCAACGACACCGCCAAAGACGGCAGAACGCTCATGGGTCTTCCTTTCAAGATCTGTCGTCCTCGGCCCGGACCGGCCGGTAGAACCACACGGTGCGCTCCGGGAGGACTCCGTCGACCCGGCTCTCGTCAGTGCGCGAAAAGCCGAGCGCGAAGCCGTGCCCGGTCAAAGCGGCCGACAAGGTGGTGATGTCGGGGACATCCTGACGCATGAAACTATTATAGAAGAAGTCAGAGTGGTCCTGTCCATGGTCCGGGGGATCAGCGGTGCTTGGAAGGGCGGGTCACGGGGGCTTACGCCCCGGGCCGGTCTTGGCGATCATGTCCGGGGCCCCGGCCCTCATGGTTGTCTCTGAAGATCAGATCGGTCAGGTAGTAGATGTAGGCTCCGAAGGCCTTCCTGCCCTCGGGGCTGTCCTGGCGCAGCGGCGTCGCGGAACCGATGCGCGTGATGCCTTCGGTCAGGAATCCTCGAAGGCTCCAGCTCACGAGGTTTCCGATGACCTGAACGTCTACGCGTCGGGTGATCTCGGGTCCGGCGATCTCGGCTATGCGCTGAAATACGGGAACCCTGTAGGTTTCCTCGATATCAGGTATGTCCGCGGCGTCCTTCAGATAGCGATGCTGCCATATGGCCATCTCGTCAAGGTGGTCGAGATAGAACTCCAGCAGTTGTTCGATGAATCGGCGAACCCCTGCTTCGTTGGGCACGAAGGATTTCTCGGCGTCATCCAGGCTTTGCACCTGGGCCTTGTAGAACCCTTCGATGATCTGCATGTAGATCTCGCGCCGGCCCCCTGCCGCGCTGACCGCCCCGCGCGAAACACCGGCCGCGTCGGCGATCATCTGATTGTCGACGCTGTCATACCCGAGGTTGGCGAAAAGCCGGAGCGCCGCACCGGTGATCCGGTCATCAATCCGGCCCGGTTCCTCTGAGTTCTGCATGTATATATTATTCTGATGATCCCCTCGGGGTGGATACGCAGCTGAGGGAAAACTGCGGGAAAGATTGAGTCTCCCTTCCTGCTGCCACCCCATGGGCGGGTCGAACGGCCCCGCATGGACCTTCGGTGATCTCAGAGCATCGTCTGCCGCTCGAGATGAATTCCCTCTGCGGCGCCTAGAAGGCCGCTTCGGAAAGTCAAGGCCGTTGAAATCATCGAGTATTTCCGGGGCGTCGGTCCGGGAAATCGACCGGTGGGTGGTGGGCGATGCCGCAGCGGGGTGGCTACCCGTCGCTCCCTGACGTTCTGCCTGTTCCAGTCAGCACGGAGCGGAACGGGGCCCGGCAGACGAGGGCAGCTGGATCACATGCAGAAGCCAGGGTTAATCCAATGAATGGATAACCTCGATGCGCTGCGGGAGCCGAGCGGGAAAGGGGCATGATGGCGAGGCCGCCGAGCGGGGAGTCGCTGCTCACGCGGGTGGTGCGGATCTTCGAGGCGTTCGGCCCGGAGGAGCCGGTCCTGACCGTCAGCGAGATCGGCAGGCGGGCCGCACTGCTGCAGGCCACGACCGCCCGTCTGGTGAAGGAGATGACCGGGCACGGCCTGCTGGCCCGGGACGACGATCGCAAGGTCCGTATCGGCACCCGCATGTGGGAGCTGGCGGAACGGGCTTCACCCGTGCGCCGGACTCGGTGGTGAACGTGACTCACGTCGGCGGACGCCTGCCGCTGCACGCCTCGTCGTCGGGGCTGGTCCTGCTCGCGCACGCTCCCGCGGAGTTCCGAGAAAGGGTCATCTCCGGACCGCTCCTCGCGTTCACCTCGCAGACCATCGTGGACGGGCGGCGGCTGCGCGCGGAACTGGCGGAGATCCGCCGCAGGGGCTTCGCCTTCTGCCAGGGCCACATCCGGCCCGAGGCCACAGGGCTGGCCGTCGAAGTCCGCCGCAACGGTGAGATCGTCGCGGCACTCGGTCTCGTCGTTCCGAACGACGGCACCGCATGGGCTCTTCACCGGCCGCTTCAACTTGCGGGTCTGGCGCTGACCCGTGCCTTGAGCCGAGCGGTCTGAACCAAGGAGTCCACCATCAGTTACCCGTTCAATGGGTAACCGCTGGTCTTGGCATCACCGAAATCCGATCCTCGTAGTCCACCCCGGGAGACGAGGAGCAACCATGGCGCGCTTCACCATGGCGACAGATCCGGACACGACAGCGGGCCCGCCGGAGCACCGGGCCACCCGGACGCCGTCGACACTCGATCTGCGCGTGGCCGCCAAGTGTGAAGCCGCTGAAGGCGTGGTGACTCTGACTCTCAGCCGACCGGACGGCGGTCGGCTGCCCGACTGGGCGCCTGGCGCGCACATCGATCTCGTTCTCCCCAACGGGTCGATCAGGCAGCACTCCTTGTGCGGCGATCGATGGGACGCACACACCTACCGGATCGGTGTCCTGCGGGAGGCGTCGGGCCGAGGAGGCTCGACGTACGTCCACGACATGCTCGCCGAGGGGGACACCGTGGGAATCGGCGGTCCTCGCAACAACTTCCGCCTCGTGCCGGCGGGCCGCTACGTCTTCATCGCGGGCGGCATCGGCATCACCCCGCTGCTGCCGATGATCGCGCAATCCGAGATGCAGGGCATTCCCTGGCGGTTGCTGTACGGGGGTCGGAGCCGCTCCTCCATGGCCTTCCTCGAAGACCTCGCCTCCTACGGAGACAAGGTCGCGCTCGTCCCCGCGGACGAGCGCGGACCGCTCGACCTCGACGCGGCTCTCGCCGATCTCCCGCAGGACGCCAAGGTCTACTGCTGCGGCCCCGCCGGGCTGCTCGATGCCGCTGCCGCCCGGTGCTCCGGTATCGAACCGGGTCGGGTGCGGATGGAACGGTTCGTCGCCGCCGGGCAGGCCGACGGTTCCCCGGACGAGGCGTTCGAAGTCGAGTTGCGCAGATCGTCGCGGACGTTGACGGTGGCCACGGGCGAGACCCTCCTCGATGCGCTCAGTGCAGTGGGCGTCAATGTGTTGTCCTCGTGCAGGCAGGGCCTGTGCGGCACCTGCGAGACGACGGTCCTGGACGGCGTGCCCGACCACCGCGATGCGCTGCTGGACGATGCCGACAGGGCGGCCGGTGACTGCATGCTCGTCTGCGTCTCCCGCGCCGCGAGCGCTCGGCGTGGGTGGCCGCTCAGTGCGTCCGCGAGCGCCTCGCGCCCGGAGGGTTCGGCGCCCGCATCTGGGAGGCCGCAGACCGCGGCGACATCACCCACGAACAGGCGCCGCTGATCGTGCGCTCGCTGCTCACGGCAGGCGTCGACACCACGGTTCATGGACTCGGCGCGGTCCTGCACGCCTTCGCCTCCCACCCGGACCAGTGGGAGGCCCTGCGTGCCGACCCCGGCCTGGCCCGCGTCGCGTTCGACGAGGCCGTGCGATGGGAGTCGCCTGTGCAGACCTTTTTCCGCACCGCGACCCGCGATGTCGGGATCGGCGGCACGGTCATCCCGGAAGGCAGGAAGATCCTCATGTTCCTCGGGTCCGCGAACCGCGACCCGCGGCGCTGGGGTCCCTCCGCCGACGCCTTCGACCTGTCCCGCGACCCGTCCGCGCACGTCGGCTTCGGCATGGGCATCCACCAGTGCATCGGCCAGCACGTCGCACGCCTGGAGGCGGAAACCCTGCTGGCCGCGCTCGCCGCTTGCGTCGCTCGCGTCGCCCGCATCGAGCCGACGGCCCCGCCCGTTCGCCATCTCAACAACACCCTGCGGTCCTGGGAATCCATCCCCGTTCGCCTGCACCCGGCCTGAAACACAGCCGATTTCCCCGCCGCCTTCGAGAAGACGCGCAGGGACGAGGTCCTGCGCTCGGTGGTGGTCCTGCGACCGCCCCGGTCGGTCATCTCGTCCGACTGGCCGGCAGAGGTATCCGTCGGGTGGATGGAGGGCATACGAAAATGCCGTCTTCCGCGCCTTCCGGGTTCCGGCACATAGTGATGGCCATCACAACTCCGGATCGTTCTCGTGAGGCCACCCCACATGTCACGTCCCCCTTTGCCGACCCCGCGTTCCGCGGGTGCCGTTCAGCTCGCCCTGCTGCTGGTCGGGAGCTGCATGCCGGTGCTCGGCGCCGTGCTGCTCTCGCCCGTGCTGCCGCGGATGGAGGAGGAGTTCGCCTCGGTCGGCGGCGCGGAGATCCTCGTGCCGGTCGTGCTGACGCTGCCCGCGCTGTTCATCGCGCTCGGCGCGCCCTTCGCGGGCGTGATCGCCGACCGGTTCGACCGCAAGCGCCTGCTGATCGGCACGATGGTCGCCTACTCAGTGTTCGGCACCGCGCCGCTCTACCTCGACTCCCTGCACGCGATCCTCGTCAGCCGCGCTCTCGTCGGCGTGTGCGAGGCGGCGATCATGACGTGCTGCACCACGCTCATCGCGGACTACTGGACGGGGCGGCGCCGCATCCGCTATCTCGGCGTGCAGACCCTCGTGACGACGGTTTCCGCGACCCTCTTCTTCGCCCTCGGCGGGGCGCTCGGCGCGAACGGCTGGCGCACGGTGTTCTGGCTGTACCTGGTGGCCGCGCTCGTCGCGCTCCCGATGGCCCGGTTCCTGTGGCAGCCGGAGCAGCCCGCCCATGAGGACGGCCAGCCCGTGCCGGCCCGGCGCCTCGCGGTCCCGGTGCTCGTGACCGTGGTCGGCGGGCTGGTGTTCTACACGCTGATCGTGCAGCTCTCCTACGTGCTCGACGAGGCGGGCGTCTCCGACAGCGCGGCGATCGGCGGGATCACCGCGCTGATGTCCCTGGCGACGGCGATCGGCGCGGGCTTGTTCGCGAAGGCGACATGGTTCGGGCTGCGGCCGCTGCTCGTCGCCGAGTTCGCCCTGTCCGGTCTGGGGCTGCTGCTCGTGGGCGGGGCCGCCTCGGTGCCGGTCGTCGTCGCGGGCGCGGCGCTCACCGGGTTCGGGACGGGACTGCTGCTGCCGACGCTGCTCACCTGGGCGGTGGACGGGCTGTCGTTCGCGCAGCGCGGGAGCGGGACCGGAGTGTGGACCTCGGCGCTGTTCCTCGGCGAGTTCCTGTCGCCGCTGGCCGTCGGCGGGCTCGCGGCGGCGGCTGGGCTGGGCGGCGCGCTCGGGATCGTCGGCGGTGCCTGCCTCGCGCTCGCACTGCTGGTCGCGGTGCTGCTCAGAGGCGCCTCCGGGCAGCATGCCGAGGTGTTCGGCAGGGCTGCGGCCTGACCCCTTCGGGCGGGTCCGTACCGGGCCCGCCCTGTCCCGGGATCACCTGTTCCTACTCTGGAAAGAGGTCGTCGCGGATCGACTTGACGCCGCCGTGGGCGGTCAGCCCGCCGTCCACGGGGATCTCGGCGCCCGTGATGAAGGACGCGTCGTCGCTCAGCAGGAAGAGGACCAGCGGGACGACCTCATCGACGGTTCCCGTTCGGCCCAGCGGGGTCTCCGCGATGTTGGCGCTGCGGAAGACGGAGGGGGCCGAGGCCGTCATGGGGGTCTCGATGAAGCCGGGGTGGATGGTGTTGACGCGGATTCCGCTGCGGCCGAGTTCGAGGCAGGCCACCTTGGCCAGGCCGCGCAGCGCCCACTTGCTGGTGGTGTAGGCGGCGGGGAAGTGCGCCGTGAGCGCCGCGACGGAGCCGACGCAGACGATCGAGGAGCCCGGAGGCATCAGCGGTGCAAGGGCCTGGATCCCATGAAGCGTCCCGTTCACGTTGACGTCCATGACGCGGGCCAGGTCGGCGGTCGCGAGATCCGAGAGCCTCGCCCGCCAGGTGATCCCGGCATTGGCGACAAGGCCATCGACGCGTCCGTGGTCGCGGCGCAGTTGTGCGGCCAGCGCCTCCCAGCGGTCGGCGTCGGTCACGTCGAACGGCCGGTAGTCGACGCCGGGCAGGTCCTCGGCGGGCTCGGGCGTGAGGTCGAGGGCGATGACGGTCGCACCCCGGGCGGCGAGGAACCGGGCTTCGGCGGCTCCCTGGCCCTGCCCTCCGCCGGTGACGACGATGATCTTTCCTGCTACCCGGCCGGTCATGTCCGCTCTCCTTCGATTCGGCGTCCAAGGAGACGAAGCCGTCCTGCCTCAGGTGTCGTCGGTGCACCTATTATGGAGACCGGCCAATGATCCGGGAAATCGATTTCTCTGATCTGGCAATCCATGTGGTGAATGGCAGGCGCTGATGAGTCTCGAGAGCCTCGACCTGAATCTCCTGGTCGCCTTGAACGCGTTGCTGGAGGAGCGCAACGTGACGCGGGCCGGCGAGCGGATCGGGCTGAGCCAGCCCGCGACGAGCGCCGCGCTGAGCCGGCTGCGCCGCCACTTCGGCGAGGAGCTCCTCGTCCGCCGCGGCAACAACTATGAGCTGACTCCGCTGGCCGCCTCGCTGCGGACCCGCTCCGCGGCCGCCTACCGGATCCTGGACGACCTGTTCGCCAGCCGGATCGAATTCGATCCCGAGACGGAGGAACGGGAGTTCACCGTCATGAGCTCCGACTACGCGGCCGCGGTCCTCGGCGGGCGCCTGGCGCGGGAACTCAGCACGCAGGCGCCCGGCGTCCGGCTGCGGTTCACCAACGTCGACACACCCGTCGTCGAGAAGCCGGAGATCGGACTCGCCGGCGTCGACGGCCTGCTCATCCCGCACGGCGTGATCCGCGACATGCCCTCGATCGATCTGTACGACGACTCCTGGCTGTGCATGGTCTGCGCCGACCACCCGGACATCGGTGATGAAATCACCTTGGATGATCTCGCCCGCCTTCCCTGGGCCGTCTACCAGCGCCCCTATGACGCGCCCGTCGCTCGGCAGATCGCGATGCTCGGCCTCGAACCCCGCGTCGAGGTGTCGGTGCACAACTTCGGGCTGCTGGCGGACTTCGTCGAGGGCACCGGCCGGGTGGCGTTGATCCAGGGCCGGCTGGCCGAGCGGCTGAAGGGAAGGGCGCAGGTGCGCTTCCTGCCCTGCCCGTTCGACGCGGTGCCCGTCAAGGAGGCCCTGTGGTGGCACCCGGTGCATGACCTCGACCCGGCCCACGTCTGGTTCCGCGAGACCGCGGCGCGCATCGCCGCGCAGCTCCCCGTTCTCTGAGCGACCGCCCCACCAGGTTCGGTCCTGCCCGGACGGCTCCGCCCTGCCTGCTGCTATCCACTGAACGGATGGCAGGCATACCAATCATTTATTTCACAAATCCTGTGCCGGCGGTCACAGTGAAGGGCAGCACAGAGAGGAAACCCATGGAATCGTTCGTGTCACCGAGGGGTCCGTTCGCGCTGGGCGCCTTCGCCGCCGCCGACGGCAGGGAGTTCGCC
Organism: Actinocorallia libanotica; assembly: GCF_039525175.1. Lineage (NCBI taxonomy): Bacteria > Bacillati > Actinomycetota > Actinomycetes > Streptosporangiales > Thermomonosporaceae > Actinocorallia > Actinocorallia libanotica. Next base: position 86,227 of record NZ_BAAAHH010000015.1, on the reverse strand, counting down.
GGCCTGGTCGTCGACGGCCGCGTCCGAGACCTCACCGGGACGGGCCTGCCGCGCACCACCCGGGAGCTCCTGGCGGACTGGGACGCCGTCCTGCCCCGCCTGGCCGGTCTCGCCGCGGCCGGTGACGGGGCATGGACCGGGCTGGACGGCCTGCGCGTGCTCCCTCCGGTCGAGCCGCGCCAGATCTTCCAGTCCGGTGCCAACTACCGCACCCACGTGATCGATCTGGCCGTCGCGCACCGCAGCCCCGACGACCCCCGCAGCCCGGAGGAGATCCGGAGCGAGACGGCCGCCCTGATGGACCGGCGCGCGGCCGAGGACCTGCCGTACGTGTTCATCGGCCTGCCGTCCTCGATCACCGGCCCCTACGACGACGTGGTGGTGCCGGACTGGTGCGCCAAGCCCGACTGGGAGCTGGAACTGGCCGCCGTCATCGGCCGCCCCGCCCACCGGGTGAGCGAGGCCGAGGCCCTCGACCACGTCGCGGCCTACACGATCGCCAACGACGTCACCGCCCGCGAGGCGGTGTTCCGGCGCGACATGCCCGAGATCGGCACCGACTGGCTGCGGTCGAAGAACGCGCCGACGTTCACCCCGCTCGGCCCCTTCCTCGTCCCCTCGGCCTTCGTCGGCGACCCCGGCGACCTGCACGTGCGGCTGACGGTCAACGGGACCGCCTACCAGGACGAGTCCACCAAGGACATGATCTTCGGCGTCGCCCGGCTGGTGTCCTACATCTCCCAGTCCGCGCGGCTGCTGCCCGGCGACCTCGTCCTGACCGGCAGCCCCGCCGGGAACGGCATGCACTGGGGCCGCCTGCTGGCGGACGGCGACGTCATGGAGGGCTCCATCACCGGGCTCGGCGTCCAGCGCAACCGGATCGTGCGATGATCGACCGCACCGACCCCGAGGGCGCGATCGCCGAGGCCGCCGCGAAGTACTCCAACTGGGGCCGCTGGGGCGCCGACGACGTGCTGGGCACCGTCAACTTCCTCACCGAGGCCAAGCGGCGCGAGGGCGCGGCGCTGGTGCGGCGCGGCGTCAGCTTCTCCCTCGCGCAGTCCTTCGACATGAACGGGCCGCAGAAGGGCTGGCGGCGCCGCACCAACCCGGTCCACACCATGCTCGACACCGGTACCGACGCAGCCCTCGGCCTCCAGGGCTTCCCCCACGGCATCGGCGGCGCCGACGACGTCATCGCGATGCCGCTGCAGTGCTCCACCCAGTGGGACGGCCTCGGCCACATCTTCGACCACGGCAAGGCGTGGAACGGGCGCCCGGCCGAAAAGGTCGTCACCAGCGACGGCGACCTGGTGACCGGCATCGAGACCCTCGCCGCGCCGCTGTGCGGCCGCGGCGTGCTGCTGGACGTCGGCCGGGTGATCGGTGAGAACGGCGAGCTGCCCGACGGCTTCGCCATCACCGAGGAGCACCTGGAGGCCACCGCCGAGGCGCACGGCGTGGCGGTCGGCACCGGCGACATCGTCGTGGTCCGCACCGGCCAGCTGGCCCGCGCCCGCCGCGAGGGCTGGGGCGAGTACGCCGGCGGCCCCGCGCCCGGCCTGTCGTTCACCTCGATCGGCTGGCTGCACCGCACGCAGATCACCGCGATCGCCACCGACACGTGGGGCTTCGAGGTGCGGCCCAACGAGTTCGACGACGCCTTCCAGCCGGTCCACCAGGTCGTCATCCCCAACATGGGCCTGCTCATCGGCGAGATGTGGGACCTGGACGCGCTCGCCGCCGACTGCGCCGGCGACGGCGTCCACGAGTTCTTCCTGTCGGCCCCGCCCCTGCCCGTCACCGGCGCGGTCGGCTCCCCCGTCAACCCCCTCGCAGTGAAGTGAGAACCCCTCCCATGCAGAAGATCCTCATCGTCGGCGGGGGCGTGGCCGGCTCCGCCCTGGCGATCCACCTCGCCCGCGCGGGCCGGGAGGTGGAGATCGTCGAGATCAGCGCGGAGGTGTCCGCGCTCGGCTCCGGCATCACCCTCCAGGGCAACGCGCTGCGCGAGCTGCACGCCCTCGGCCTCTGGGACGAGGTGCGCGCCCGCGGCTTCGGCTTCGACGTCCTCGGCCTGCGCGCCCCCGACGGCACCGTGCTCGCCGAGATCCCCGACGCCCGCACCGGCGGCCCCGACCTGCCGGCCACCCTCGGCATGAACCGCCCCGACCTGGCCGCGATCCTGCACGCGGCCGTCGCCGCGGCCGGCGTCGCGGTCCGGTTCGGCCGGACCGTCGTGAGCCTGGACCCCGAGGCCGGGACCGTGGTGTTCGACGACGGCGCCGCCGGCGCCTACGACCTGATCGTCGGCGCGGACGGCATCCGCTCCAGGATGCGCGAGCTCATCGGGATCACCACCGCGCCCGAGCCGATCGGCATGGGCATCTGGCGGGTCCACACCGCCCGCGCCGCGGGCGTGGACCGCACCGACCTCATCTACGGCGGCTCCTGCTACATCGCCGGCTACTGCCCGACCAGCGACACCGAGATGTACGCCTACCTCGTCGAGGACGCCCGGCCCAAGGGATCGGTCGAACCCGGCGCGATGGCGGCTGAGATGCGCGGCCTCGCCGAGGGCTACGGCGGCCCGTGGACCGAGATCCGCGCGGGCCTCACCGACGCGTCGCGCATCAACTACACCTGGTTCGAGTCGCTGCTCGTCGAAGGCCCCTGGCACCGCGGGAAGGTCGTCCTCATCGGCGACGCCGCCCACGCCTGCCCGCCCACCATCGCCCAGGGCGCCGCGATGTGCCTGGAGGACGCCTCGGTCCTGGCGGAGCTGCTGCTCGCCGGCGCACCCGATCCGCTGACCGCCTTCCACGCGCGCCGGCTGCCCCGCGTCAAGGCCGTGGTGGAGGCGTCGGTCCAGCTGTGCCGCTGGCAGCTGGCCCACGACCGCGCCGCCGACGTCCCCGGCCTCATGGGCCGCGTCTCCGCACTGCTGACGGAGCTGCCGTGACCGCCGTCGTCGACGTGCACGCGCACGTCATCCTGCCCGAGGTCGAGCAGGCCGTCGCCGGGCGGCCCGGCCTGGAGGCCCACCGCGAGCTCGACGCCCGCCGCAACGGAGCCGAGTCCCTCGCCGTCAGCGGCCGGATGGTCGGCGCCCGCATCGACGCCCTCACCCGGGTGCCGGTCCGCCTCGCCGACATGGACGCCCGGGGAGTCGACGTCCAGATCGTCAGCCCCTCGCCGTCCCACTACCATTACTGGGCCGAGCCCGACCTGGCCGAACGCGTCGCGCGGATCGCCAACGAGGGCACCGCCGCGCACTGCGCCCAGGCCCCCGGCCGGCTGCTGGGACTGGGCCTGGTCCCGCTCCAGCACCCCGAGCTGGCGGTCGCGGCGCTCGACCACGCCCTGGCCCTCGGCCTGAAGGGCGTGGAGATCTCCTCGCACGCCCCCGGCGTCGAGCTGTCGGACCCGCGCCTGGAGCCGCTGTGGAGCAGGGCGGCCGAGACCGGCGCGGTGGTCTTCCTGCACCCGTTCGGCTGCACCCTCGATGAGCGCCTCGACCGCTGGTACCTGTCGAACATCGTCGGCCAGCCGGTCGAGAACGCCGTCGCGCTCAGCCACCTGGTCTTCGCCGGCGTGCTGGACCGCCATCCCGGACTGAAGATCGTCGCCGCGCACGGCGGCGGCTACCTGCCCGTCCACCTCGGCCGCGCCGACCACGGCTGGCGGGTCCGGCCCGAGGCGCGCGGCTGCGCCGAACCGCCCAGCGCCTACCTGCGCCGGATCTGGTTCGACTCCCTCGTCCACGACCCGGCCGTGCTGCGCTCCCTCGTGGCCGCCGCCGGCGCCGGGCAGGTCCTGCTCGGCTCGGACTACCCGTTCGACATGGGCGTCGAGGACCCCCTCGAACGGCTCGCCGCGGCAGGGCTGCCCGACGCCGCACGGCTCGCCATCACGGGCGGCAACGCCGCCCGCCTCTACGGAATCAAGGAGTGACCATGGGACGCCTCATCACCCATCTCCGCCACGTCGACCTGGCCGTCCCCGACTTCGACGGGCAGCGCGACTTCTACGCCGGAGTCTGGGGCCTGACCGAAGTCGCCTCCGACACCGGCCTGTCGTTCCTGGCCGCCGTCGGCTCGCCCGAGCAGTACATCGTCCGGCTGCGCAAGGACGCCGAAAAGCGCCTCGACCTGGTCGCCTTCGGCGCCCAGACCCCCGCCGACGTCGACGCCCTCGCCCAGCGGCTGCGCACCGCCGGCGTCACGCTGGTCAGCGAGCCGGGCGGGCTCGACACCCCCGGCGGCGGCTACGGCTTCCGCTTCTTCGACCTGGACGGCCGCACCATCGAGGTCTCCGCGGACGTCGCCGTCCGCGCGCACCGCAAGGTCGAGGAGCGCGAGTCGGTGCCGGTGCGGCTGTCCCACGTGGTGCTCAACTCGCCCGACCTGGCCGCCACCCGCGCCTGGTACGAGGAGCACCTGGACTTCGCGCTGTCCGACACCCTCTCCTCGCCCCACATGGGCGACGTCATGCACTTCATGCGCTGCAATCCCCAGCACCACAGCCTCGCCATCGCACGCGGCCCCCACACCTCGCTCCACCACATCTCCTTCGAGATGCGCGGCATCGACGAGTACCTGCGCGGCAGCGGACGCCTCATCCGCTCGGGCGCCAAGCTCGTCTGGGGCCCCGGACGCCACCTCGCGGGCGACAACACCTTCTCCTACTTCCTCGACCCGCACGGCAACACCGTCGAGTACACCACCGAACTCGAACGGCTCGACGAGGACACCTGGCACCCGTCGGTCCACGACTTCTCCCAGCCCGAGGTGACCGACCAGTGGGGCACCGCCAACCCCATGAACGAGTTCGTCGCCCGGGAATCGTTCAACGACGTCGACCGCGGCGTGTTCGTCGCTCCGCCCGTCTGATGCGGTACGCGACCTATCTCCACGGCGGGCGCACCCAGGCGGGCGTCCTGGCCGATGGACACCTCCACCCGCTGCAGACCCGCTCCCTCCTGGAGTTCCTGAACTGGAACGACTACGAGCGGGCCGCCGCCACCCGCGCCGCCTTGACCCGCCGCGGCACTCCTCTGGACGCCGTCAGCATGCTGGCGCCGATCGAACCGCCCACCGTCCGCGACTTCGTCGCGTTCGAGGAGCATGTCGAAGGCGTCCGCAAGAGCATCGACAACGCGGACGGGGTGCCGGACCAGTGGTACCGGGCACCCACCTTCTACTTCACCAACCCCTACGCGGTCGTCGGCACCGGGGCCGACATCGCGATGCCGCCCGGATCGCAGGTCCTGGACTTCGAACTCGAAGTGGCGGTGATCATCGGCAGGGCGGGCCGCGACCTGGATCCCGAGCAGGCCCGCGACCACATCTTCGGCTACGCGGTCTTCAACGACTGGTCCGCCCGCGACCTCCAGTCCGCCGAGATGAAGGTGGGGCTGGGGCCCTGCAAGGGGAAGGACTCCGCCAGCACCCTCGGCCCGTGGATCGTCACCGCCGACGAACTCGACGCCTACCGGGACGCCGACGGCTTCCTCCAACTGGGCATGAGCGTCGAGGTCAACGGCCGGGAGGCCGGCCGCGACCTGCTGTCCAACATGGGTTGGCCGTTCGAGGAGCTCGTCGCCTATGCCTCGCGGGGCACCGAGATCCGCCCCGGCGACGTCCTCGGCTCCGGAACCTGCGGCAACGGCGGCTGCCTGGCCGAGCTCTGGGGGCGGCGCGGCCGCCAGGACCCCCCGCCGCTCCGGCCCGGCGACACCGTCACCATGACCGTCGAAGGCATCGGCTCCATCACCAACACCATCGTCGAGGGCGTCGAGCCGCGGCCGATCCCCCCGGCCCGGACGCGGCCGCGCGCCCGGCCCCATTCGACCGCCCCCGGGGCCCGCTGACCGGCGGTCTTCGTCCTCCGCCGGTGCGGGCCGCGCCTCACCCGGCGCGGCCCGCACCGGCGCATGAGTCCTCATCGGGTGAGGAACATGGACAGGTCGGTCTCCAGGGCGGCGGCCGCTGCTCTGAGGGGCGGGAGCAGGCGGGCGCGGGAGGCGGCCGGGGTCTCCGCCGCGGCGTGGCAGGCGGTGTTGAGGGCGGCGATGACGCGGCCGGCGCGGTCGCGTACCGGGACGGCCAGGGAGCGCAGCCCCTCTTCGAGTTCCTGGTCGACCAGCGCGTATCCGTCCAGGCGAGCCGAGGCGACCAGATCCGCGAGGTCAGCGGGGTCGGTCCGGGTATGGGCGGTGAAGGGACGCAGGACGCTGTGCTCCAGGATCCGCGCGGCATCCGGCTCGGCCAGCCCCGCGAGCAGGATCCGGCCCATGGAGGTGGCGTAGGCGGGCAGGCGGGTGCCGATCTCGACGGCCTCCTGCATGATCTTGCTGGCGGGAGAACGTGCGACATAGCGGATGTCGGTGCCGTCGAGGACGGCCAGGGACACCGAGTCGCCGACGGAGGCGGAGAGGGCCCGCAGATGGGAGCGGGCGATCTCCGGGAGCCCCAGGCCGCTGAGGCTGCTGTAACCGAGGTCGAGGACCCGGGGGAGGAGAAGGAAGCGGCCGTCGTTCTCCGCCGCGTATCCGAGGGCGGTGAGCGTCAGGAGGGAGCGGCGGGCGGTGGCGCGGGGCAGTCCCGTCGCGGCGGCCGTCTCCGAGAGGGTGAGGCCCGCCGGGGCGTCGAGGGCGGCCATGACCGCGAGGCCGCGGTGGAGGGATTGCAGGTAGTCCGCGCCGAGCTCATGCTTGGCCTCGCGGCTGAGGTCGAGGCCGGCGGGCCGGGCGGGCCTTCGGGGGGAGGCCTGCGCCTGCTCGATGCGGGCGGCGCAGGCCGCCAGTTTTGGCAGCGCGTGGGCGCGGAGGCTGTCCACGTCGTGCCTGCTGGTGTGGCTGACGACGCTCAGGACCGAGACGGGGGAGCCGGAGGCGTCGCGGACGGGCAGGGCGATGGCGATCAGCCCGGGTTCGATCAGCTGGTCGTCTTCGGCCCAGCCGTCCCGCAGATAGGCCGCCGTCCGCGCGCGGAGAAGCTCCTCGACCTCGGGAAAGGCGTTCATCGGCAGGGCGAAGCGGGTCTCGTCCTCGGCGCGTCCTCGCCAGCGCTCCCATTCCCGCGGGCCCCAGTCCGCGGCGAAGACGGCTCCGGGGGCGCACCGCTCGGCGGGCAGGAGGTCGCCGACGCGGAAGGAGACCGACATGCTGCGGCGGCGCGGCGACTGGGCGACGAAGCGGACGCCGGCCCGGTCGGCCACGGCCAGGGAGACCGACTCGTCCAGCGATTCCGCCAGCAGCGCCACCTCCCGGGCCGCCGCCGGGACGATCCCGGCGGCGGCCAGGTAGGCGTTGCCCAGCTCCATCAGTCGCGGCGCGAGCGCGACCTCCCGGTCCCGCAGGCGCACGTATCCGGACTGCTCGAGCGTGCTGATCACCCGGTCCACGGTCGAGCGCGCCAGGCCGGCGGCCCGTGCCAGGTCCGCGGGACGGGCGGGGGAGCGGCCGAGGAGCTCGATGACCTCCAGTCCCCGCTCCAGCGGTCCGACGGTGCCGTCCGTCCTGCCGTGGGTTCTGCCCATCCGGATGCCTTCCTCTCGACCGGAGTCCTTCACGGGGCCGCCAGGGGATTGACATCGCCGGACGCGCCCCGCACACTCATGGGTCCCATTATGGACTTAAGTTCACTAGGCGAACACATGGAGGCTTGGATGGACAAGGTGGTGATCTCTGCCGCACGGGCCGTCGCGGACATCGGGGAGGGCGCCTCGCTGGCCGTCGGCGGCTTCGGGCTGAGCGGCGTGCCGAACGTGCTCATCGAGGCGCTGCACGAGGCCGGCCCGAAGGGCCTGAGCGTGGTGTCGAACAACTGCGGCGTGGACGGCGGCGGACTCGGCGTCCTGCTGGAGGCCGGTCGGATCGCCCGCGTCACCGGCTCCTACATCGGCGAGAACAAGGCCTTCGCCCGCAAGTACCTGGGCGGCGAGGTCGAGGTCGAGCTGACCCCGCAGGGCACGCTCGCCGAACGCCTGCGCGCGGGCGGCTGCGGCATCCCCGCCTTCTACACCCCCGCCGGGGTCGGGACGGCCGTCGCCGAGGGCGGCATGCCCTGGCGCTACTCCCCGGACGGCTCGGTCGCCGTGACCTCCCCGCCCAAGGAGGTCCGCGAGTTCGACGGCGTGGAGTACGTGCTGGAACGCGGCATCACCACCGACTTCGCGCTGGTGCGGGCCGCCCGCGGCGACCGGTTCGGGAACCTGTGCTTCGCCAGGGCGTCCCGGAACTTCAACCCGCTCGCGGCGATGGCCGGGCGGATCACGGTGGCCGAGGTGGAGGAGCTGGTCGACGCCCTGGACCCGGAGGAGATCCACCTGCCCGGCGTGTTCGTCCAGAGGGTCGTCGAGCTGACGCCCGCGCAGGCCGCGGCCAAGGGGATCGAGAAGAGGACGGTGCGCGTCTGATGGCCTGGAGCAGGGACGAGATGGCGGCCCGTGCCGCCGCCGAGATGGTCGACGGCTCGTATGTGAACCTCGGGATCGGCCTGCCGACCCTCGTGCCGGGCTTCGTGCCGCCCGGCGTGCGGGTCATGCTGCAGTCGGAGAACGGGATCCTCGGCGTCGGCCCCTACCCGCGGGAGGAGGAGGTCGACCCCGATCTGATCAACGCGGGCAAGGAGACGGTCACGGTCCTGCCCGGCGCGTCCTTCTTCGACTCCTCGCTGTCGTTCGGGATGATCCGGGGCGGCCACATCGACACCGCGATCCTGGGCGCCATGCAGGTCTCGGCCCGCGGCGACCTGGCCAACTGGATGATCCCCGGCGCGATGGTCAAGGGCATGGGAGGGGCGATGGACCTCGTCCACGGCGCCCGCCGGGTCCTCGTGCTGACCACGCACAACGCCAAGGACGGCAGCCCCAAGATCGTCCAGGAGTGCGGTCTTCCGCTGACCGGACGGGCCTGCGTGCACCGGATCATCACCGACCTGGCCGTACTCGACGTGACACCGGACGGTCTCGTGCTGGTCGAGACTGCGCCCGGCGTGGAGACGGCCGAGGTCGTCGCCCGGACGGGCGCGCGGCTCGCGGTGGCCGAAGGAGCGGTCCGGTGAAGGACGTCTACATCGTCGACGCCGTCCGCACTCCGACCGGCAGGTACGCCGGAGCTTTGGCCGGAGTACGGCCGGACGACCTGGCCGCGGGAGTCCTGCGCGCCCTGGTGGACCGCAGCCCCGCTCTCGACCCCGCCCGGATCGACGACGTGGTCTTCGGCAACGCCAACGGCGCGGGCGAGGACAACCGCAACGTCGCCCGCATGGCGGTGCTGCTCGCCGGCCTGCCGACGAGCGTGCCCGGGGCGACCGTGAACCGGCTGTGCGGCTCGGGCATGGAGGCGGTGATCCAGGCGGGACGGGCGATCGCGGTCGGCGACGCCTCGATCGCGGTCGCCGGGGGAGTGGAGTCGATGAGCCGCGCCCCCTGGGTGCTGCCCAAACCCGACCGGGGCTTTCCCGCGGGCAGCGCCGAGCTCGTGTCCACGACGCTCGGCTGGCGCCTGGTCAACCCCGCGATGCCGCCGCAGTGGACGGTCTCACTGGGAGAGGGCGCCGAGCTGATCGCGGACAGATACGGCATCGGCCGCGACGCGCAGGACGCCTTCGCGCTGGACAGCCACCGCAAGGCCGACCGCGCCTGGAACGAGGGCGCCTACGACGCGGAAGTCGTTCCAGTCGAAGGAGCCGACCTCGCACGCGACGAGACGATCCGGGCTTCCAGCACGCTCGAGGCGCTCGGGAGGCTGAGGCCCGCCTTCCGCCCCGAGGGAACGGTCACCGCGGGCAACGCCTCGCCGCTCAACGACGGCGCGGCGGCGCTCCTGCTGGCCGACGAGGCGGGCCTGGCCGCACTGGGCCGTCCGCCGCTGGCGCGGATCCGGGCGAGCGCCGCCACCGCGCTGGAACCCCGGCTGTTCGGCCTCGGTCCCGTCGAGGCGATCCAGCGCGCTGTGAAGCGGGCCGGGCTCGGCCTCGCGGACCTGGCGACCGTCGAGATCAACGAGGCGTTCGCCGCGCAGGTCCTCGGCTGCCTGGCCGCTCTCCCCGATCTCGACCCGTCCCTGGTCAACCCCGGCGGCGGCGCGATCGCCCTCGGGCACCCCCTGGGCGCGTCCGGAGCCCGTCTGGCCGGAACCCTCGCGCACCGGCTCGCCGCGTCGGGCGGCGTGGGCGCGGCGTCCCTGTGCATCGGCGTCGGACAGGGACTGGCTCTGATCCTGGAAGGACAAGGAGAACGAACATGACACCCACGGCCACTGCGAAGACCGCCTCCCAGCGGGACATCGACCGCGAGATCGCCGAGGCCGACGGGTCGCGTCCCGGCGCCTCGCACCCGGCCCGCGACTACGCGTCCTACCGTTCCAGTGTGCTGCGCCATCCCGAGCAGCAACTGGTCGTCGTAGAGGACCCCGAGGCCGTGGAGCTGTCCGGGCCGGTGTTCGGCGTCACCGACGTCACCGGGCTCGACAACGACCTGACCCGCCGGCACGCAGGCGAGCCCCTCGGTGAGCGCATCACCGTCACCGGCCGCGTCCTCGACCGCGACGGGCGCCCCGTCACGGGCCAACTCGTGGAGATCTGGCAGGCCAACGCCTCCGGCCGTTACGCCCACCAGCGCGACGCCCACTCTGCGCCCTTGGACCCCAACTTCACCGGGACGGGGCGCTGCCTGACCGACGCCGAAGGCCGCTACCACTTCACGACGATCAAGCCCGGCGCCTACCCGTGGCGCAACCACACCAACGCCTGGCGGCCCGCGCACATCCACTTCTCGCTGTTCGGGCAGGCCTTCACGCAGCGGCTGGTCACCCAGATGTACTTCCCCGGCGACCCGCTCTTCCCCTACGACCCGATCCTGCAGTCCGTGACGGAGGCGAAGGCGCGCGAACGCCTGATCTCGACCTACGACCACGACCTGTCGGTTCCCGAATGGTCGCTCGGCTACCGGTGGGACATCGTCCTCGACGGTCCCGCCGCCACCTGGATGGAGGAAGGACGCTGATGGAGACCTCGCGCCTGGAGCCGACGCCGTCGCAGACGGTCGGCCCGTTCTACGGGTACGCGCTGCCCTTCCCCGGCGGCGGCGACATCGTCCCGCCGGGGACGCCCGGTGCCGTCGTGCTGAGGGGGACGGTCACCGACGGGCAGGGCCTGCCCGTTCCCGACGCGCTGGTCGAGATCTGGCAGGCCGGCCCTGACGGGGCGCTGCGCGGAGCACCCGGCTCGATGCGCCGCGACCCCGTCACCGGAGGGTTCCTCGGCCGCACCGGCCTCGACTTCACCGGCTTCGGCCGGGTCGCCACCGACGCCGACGGGCACTGGCACGTCCGCACCCTGCGGCCGGGGCCGCACCGGGAGGGGGCGACACCCTACTTCGCGGTCTGCCTGTTCGCCCGCGGTCTGCTGCATCATCTCCACACGCGCATCTACCTGCCCGAACACGCCGCGGCGCTGGAACAGGACCCCGTGCTGGGCCCTCTGCCGCCGCACCGGCGGGCGACCCTGGTCGCCCGCGCCGAGCGTGACGACGTGTACCGCTTCGACTTGAGGATTCAGGGCGGGGCGGAGGAAGAGACGGTCTTCTTTGACTTCCCCTGATCGACACGGTGCGGACGTCGGCCTGCTGTCGCCTCTGCGGGCCGGCACCCTGGTCGGGAGCGCGACCGGCGACCGCGCCTTCCTCCAGGCCATGCTGGACGCCGAGGCCGCCCTGACCCGCGCGTTGTCCCGGACCGGGATGGCGCCCCGGGAGGCGGCGGAGGCCGTCACCGCGGCCGCCGACGCCGACCGGTTCGACCTCGGTTCGATCGCCGAACGGGCGCGGGCCGACGGCAACCCCGTCATCCCGCTCGTGGCGGACCTGAAGGCGGAGGTCGACGCCCGGCACCGGCCGTATGTGCACCGGGGAGCGACCAGCCAGGACATCTTCGACACCGCGGTCATGCTGGTCGCCCGCCGCGCCCTCATCCCCATCCTCGACGACCTGGAACGGGTCGCAGCCGCGCTCGCCGGGCTGGCCGCCGAGCACCGAGCGACACCGATGGCCGGCCGTACTCTCACCCAGCACGCCGTCCCCACCACCTTCGGCCTCAAAGCGGCGGGCTGGCGCTCCCTCGTCCTGGCCGGCCGTGAACGGCTCGCCGCCCTCGTCCTGCCCGCCCAACTCGGCGGTGCCGCCGGCACCCTGGCGGCGTTCACGGCCCATGCCGGGCAGGACGGGGCCTCCGCCGACGCCGCGCTCCGGCTGCCGACCGTCTTCGCCGACGAGACGGGGCTGGCCGAGCCGCGACTGCCCTGGCACACCCTGCGCATGCCCGTCGCCGATCTCGGCACCGCCCTGGCGATCGCCACCGGAGGACTCGGCAAGGTCGCGGCCGATGTCCTGGTGCTGTCGCGCACCGAGATCGGCGAGGTCACCGAGGGGAAGGGCGGAGGCTCCTCGGCGATGCCCCACAAGAGCAACCCCGTGTCCGCCACCCTGATCGCCGCGGCCGCCCGGCAGGCACCCGCGCTCGCCTCCGTCCTCATCGCCTCCCTGGCGGCGGAGGACGAGCGCCCGGCCGGAGCCTGGCACGCCGAATGGCAGCCGCTGCGCGAACTGCTCCGCCTCGCCGGGGGCGCCGCCGACGCCGCCGCGACACTGGTGGAGAGCCTGCGCGTCCACCCCGAGAGGATGCGCGCCAACCTCCGCCTCACCCGAGGCCTGATCGCCTCCGAACGCGCGGGGATCGAACTCTCGCAGAGCCTCGGCCACGCCCAGGCCCGCCGGACACTGGAGGAGGCCGCACGCCGCGTCGTCTCCGAGGAGATCCCGCTCGCCGACGCCTTGGGGATCCCTGACCTCGACCCGGCCGACTATCTCGGCGCCGCGACCGCGCTGGTCGACGCCGACCTGAACCGTGAAGGCACCCCATGAGCCTGAACCACCGCCTCGACGGTCCCCTCCACGGCGCTCCGCTGATCCTCGGGCCGTCCCTGGGGACCTCCACCCGGGTGTGGGACCGCCAGATACAGGCGCTCACGCGCCGCCACCGAGTCCTGCGGTTCGACCTTCCCGGCCACGGCGGCTCCGAGCCCGATCCCGGCGCCGACACCGTCGCTCGTCTGGCGGACCTCGTCCTGGACCTCGCCGACGCGCAGGGCTGGCGGGCCTTCCACTACGCGGGGATCTCCCTGGGCGGCGCGATCGGCGCGACCCTCGCCGCCTCGCACCCCGACCGCATCGCGTCCCTGGCCCTGATCTGCTCGTCGGCGTCCTTCGGCCCCGCCGAACCCTGGCTGGAACGCGCCGCCCTCGTCACCTCGCAGGGCATGGCGCCGCTGGTGGCGGCATCGCCCGCACGCTGGTTCGCCGGAGACGGAGACGCGCGCCTCGTGGCGGCCCTCGCCGACGTCGACCCCGCCTCCTACGCGGCCTGCTGCACCGCCCTGGCCCGCTACGACCTGCGCGCGGACCTCGGCCGCATCACCGCCCCGACGCTCGTGGTCGCCGGCCGGGAGGACACGGCCACCCCTCCGGCGCACGCCCGTGAACTGGCCGACGGCATCGCGGACACGACACTGGTCGAGATCCCCCGTGCCGGGCATCTGGCGACCGTCGACCGGCCCGACGCCGTCCTCCAAGCCCTGCTGGACCATCTGGGGGAACCCGCCGCCGAGGGCATGAAGGTGCGCCGCGCCGTCCTCGGCGACGACCACGTCGACCGGGCCGCCGCCCGCACCACCGACTTCACCGCCGACTTCCAGGACTTCATCACCCGCTACGCCTGGGGCGAGGTCTGGACCAGGCCGGGCCTGGACCGCCGCACCCGCAGCTGCATCACGATCACCGCCCTCGTCGCCCGCGGCCACCACGACGAGCTCGCCATGCACATCCGCGCCGCCCTGACCAACGGTCTGACCCCGGACGAGATCAAGGAAGTCCTCCTGCAGACCGCCGTCTACTGCGGCGTCCCCGCCGCCAACACCGCCTACTCCATCGCCCAGCGCGTCCTGGACCGACAGCCTTGAGAGACTCGATGACCACCTCTTCCCCCGCGCCCGCCCGCACCCGGGTCGCGATCATCGGAGCGGGCCCCGCGGGCCTGCTGCTCGGCCACCTGCTCGGCCGCCACGGCATCGACGCGGTCATCCTGGAGTCCCGCGACCGCGCCTACGTCGAACAGCGCCAGCGCGCCGGCATCCTCGAGCAGGGGACCGTCGACGTCCTGCGCGCCGCCGGCGCCGCGGAGCGCATGGACCGCGAAGGACTGCGCCACGACGGGATCGAGCTGCGCTTCGACGGACGCTCCCACCGGATCGACCTCCCCGCCCTGACCGGCGGCAGGTCGGTCATGGTCTACGCCCAGACCGAGGTCGTCAAGGACCTGATCGCGCTGCGCTCGGAGGCCGGAGCGCCCCTGCTCTTCGAGGCCGAGGTCCTGGCCGTCGAGGGCGCCGACACCACCGCCCCGCGGGTCCGCTACCGCCACCAGGGCCGCGAGCACACCCTGGCCTGCGACATCGTCGCGGCCTGCGACGGGTTCCACGGGATCGGCCGCCGCTCCCTGCCCGCCGCACACGTCTTCGAACGCACCTACCCATTCTCCTGGCTGGGCGTCCTGGCCGACGTGCCGCCCTCCTGCGACGAGCTCATCTACGCCCACCACCCCCGCGGGTTCGCCCTGCACAGCATGCGGTCCTCGACGGTGAGCAGGCTCTACCTCCAGGTCGACCCGGAGGACGGGCTCGACACCTGGTCCGACGCCCGCATCTGGGACGAACTGGCCACCCGCTTCGCCCTCGACGGATGGGAGCTGACACCGGGCCCCATCACCGACCGGAGCATCACCCCGATGCGCAGCTTCGTCAGCGAGCCCATGCGCCACGGCCGGCTCTTCCTGGCCGGCGACGCCGCGCACATCGTCCCCCCGACCGGAGCCAAAGGCCTCAACCTGGCCGCCGCCGACGTCACCCTCCTGGCCGCCGCCCTGCTCCGCTGGTACCGCACCGGTGACGAGACCGGGCTGGACGCCTACTCCGACGAGGCCCTTGAACGGGTCTGGAGAGCCGAGTACTTCTCCTCCCTGATGACCTCCATGCTGCACACGGATCCCACCGCCGACCCCTTCGCCCAGCGGCTGCAGCTCGCCCAACTCCGCCACACCGTCGACTCCGCCGCGGCTTCCACGTCCCTGGCCGAGAACTACGCCGGGCTGCCCCTGCCCTGCATCGACGAACTCACCTGACGCGAAACGCAAGGGGCCGTCCGGCCCGCGAACGGACGGCCCCTACCGGAACCTTCGGGGCGTCCCAGTTCTCCTCGGCGACCTTCCGACCTCCGACCGTTCGACGCCGCCGAGTCGCCGCACCTTGGGCACATCGCCTGCTTCCCGCAGCCATGCCTCACACTGGAGGACATGATCAAGGATCAGCCGGGACCGATCAGACCAGGCGATATCTACGAGGACTGCTCCTTCCACCCGATGCTCTGCACCCACGTCGGCGACGATGGCGATCACCTCAGCGGCATCTCGCTCATCGACGCCACAGGTCCCCGGGGCTGCTCGCTCAACCACTGTGGCGTCATCAAGATCACGATCGACGACGTCATAGCCGCACGCGCAGACTGGCCGGCCTACCTTGCCCGCCGACAAGCGGAGTTCGAGCGCGACTTCCCCCAGCTCCCGTCCACCTGACACCGGCCGTCGCCAGAACTTCGGCGACGCACGACGGCGCTCACCATGCGGCCCCTCGTCCCGGAGGCGGCGCATATCTGCTCTGCGGACGGACTCATTTCCTCTCGGCCGCGGCGGTTTCACCGCCTCCGCAGGAACTCCTGCGGTCTTTACGGGATCTGATCTCGTATGTCCGATCACGATTTGTCCTGGTTCCGCTCTGCCTTGGCCGGGCGGCTGAGGTCCGCCGAGTCGGACGCGCGGCTGGAAGGCGTCAGCGCGCTGGAGCGCGTCGCACGGGAGCATCCCCGGGAACAGCCCGCGATCATGGCCGTTCTCATCGCCTTCGTCCGCGAGCGGGCGCATGAGGCGCCGGCCGTCCCGTCTCGCCCCCTCCGCCCGCGCCGACGGGCCGGCGTGGGTCCCGATCTGCAGGCGGCGCTCACCGCCCTGGCACGGCGGGACACCGGACTCGACACCCACCTCGTCGACCTGTCCGGTGCGGTTCTTCCCCACGCGGTACTCAGCGGAGCCTTCCTCGCGAAGGCCTTGCTGAGAGGCGTCGACCTGACGGGGGCGAGGCTGGACGGCGCGGATCTGAGCGGGGCGAGGCTGCGGGGCGCCCTTTTGGGCGGGACGGACCTGCGCGGAGCGGACCTGCGTGGAGCCGACCTGTGCGGGGCCCGGCTGGGCGGCTCCGACCTGCGGGGAGCGGATCTGAGGAAGGCGGATCTGAGAGGGGCGGACCTGGACGGCGCGAATCTGGGCGGAGCGGACCTGCGGGGCGCGGACCTGGGCGGGGCGGACCTGGGAGGCGCGGAACTGCGGGAGGCGGACCTGCGCGACGCCCGGCTGGAAGGGGCGGGTCTGAGCAACGCCGGGCTGGAGGGGACGGACCTCCGGCGCGCCGGACTGAACGGGGCCCACCTGTTCGGGGCGAACCTGACCGGAGCGGATCTGACAGAGGCACGGCTGGACGGGGCCGAGCTGGGATATGACATGCGCGGTGTGCGACTGGCGGGCGCCAGCCTGCCCGGGGCCGCCCTGAACAGGGCGCGCCTGGGAAACGCGGATCTGAGCGGGGCGGACCTGCGAGGCGCCCTCCTGGAGCACGCGGACCTCGTCGGGGCGGATCTGACAGGAGCGGACCTGCGGGGCGCGCGCCTGATCGGCACGGCCACGAAGGATGCGGCCGTGCCGCCGGAGGAACGCGGTTGACGCCGCCCCGGCTTCACGGACCCGCCGGTGAGGAGCCCAGGCTCAGCGAGCGGGTGGCGGTTTCGAACCGTAGCGGGCTCATCCAGTCCAGAGCAGAGTGGCGTCGCCGTCGGTTGGGCAGTCTTCGATGGCCCAGTCACCCCCCTGCGCGCAGGCGTCCAGAACGACGTAGCAATAGGGCTTGCCCTCCCGGGTGGGGCGTGCGGTGATGTCGGTGACCCATAGCCGGTTCGGTCCATCGCGCCGGGAGCGTGTTCAACCAGGTCTGCAACAAGCGCGTCATCGAATCACTGACCAAGGTCGGCGCGTTCGACGGCCTCGGCCACCGGCACAAGTCCCTCGTCGCGGTCCACGAATAGGCCATCGACACGGTCATCGACCATCACGGTTCTAATTAGCCAACCAACGACGTGCTTTTCACACCTGCATGACTGCGCAGAAGTTGGCGTGACCTCCGGCGTGGACCGTCGATACGGGATGCCGGGCACCGGGAGCGGCGTTCCAGAGACGCTCTCCGGCGGTGCTGATCCGTGACCTGTTCCGGTGACGGATCGGAGCGGGTCCGCTGCGCTGTTCATTAGCGGAGCGCTTCATTCCGGCAATGCCGAGCCCCCCCGCGGTAGGCGGACGGGTAATCTGTTGCCTGTGCGGAAGGCGGTGTTCGGGAGTGGTCTCGTTGGTTGACGCCGACGATGTTCGGAGGTTGGCGCTCGCGCTGCCTGACGTGGTCGAGATCGACAGCGACGGCTTCGATTTCCGGGTCGCCGGCAAAGGGTTCGTCTGGTCCTACCCGGAGCGCAGGCCGGGTGAGCGGCGCCGCATCCGGACCGACATCGCCGTTCTGTATGTCGGCGACGAGGCGGAGAAGCAGGCGCTGCTGCTCGGTGAGCCGGAACGGTTCTTCACCACGTCGTCCTACGACGGAATGCCTTTGGTCATGCTCCGGCTGGAGAAGGTGGACCTCGAGCGTCTGGAAGAGCTCGTCACCGACGCCTGGCGCATGCGCGCACCCGATACGCTCGTCGACGACTTCGAGGCGGCGGTCGAGCCGCCCATCCGCGGTCCGAGATGATCTGAACCCGCCTAGGGAATCAGCCGTCGGCTTCAAGGGCGAAAGCGGAGGGCCGGACCGGCGTCCAGGCGGACGAGCGCGCTCTCGATCGTGGCGAGGTCCTTCGGATCCAGGTGCGGGACCGCTTCGGCCAGCTGCGGGCCTCGGACCTCCTGGAGGTCGCCGACGGAGTGCAGGCCCGCCCGTTTGAGCAGGTTGTAGGGCCGCACGGGCAGGTCGAGTTCCTCGATGGCGAGTGCCGCGAGTTCGGGGAGCGTCGGATCTCCGCCCGCGGTGCAGTGATGGTCCCCGATCGGGTCGTCGTCGGCCATCGCTGCGAGGAGATCGAGGACCGCTTCCACCGCCTGCGCGGCCTGCGGGGTGAGGAGCGGCGCCAGAAGCATCAGGCCGGCGGCGCCGTACCCGTCGGCCGCGGCGGCGCGGTCCAGCCCGGCCCGCTCGAGGGCGTCCTGGATGCGTGCGGGCAGCGGCAACTCCCGGACCGCGGTCTCCCCGGGTGACATCCAGGTCGGTTCCGCGTACTCGGCAGACTCCTCTTGTTCCCGCGTCACGGCACCCGCCTTCCGCGCCTCACGAGAAAGGCGTCTGTCGGACCTGGTGGCGGGGGAGGACCAGGCTACCTCTTCAGGATCTCCAGGCCGCCTCGGCCGGTCAGGCCTTCAGCCGGGCCGCGACGACCACGTTGCCGTACAGGTCGGCGAAGTGCAGGGAGGCACTGTCGGCGTCTTGTGTCTTCGCCCACGTCCGGATCCCGTGGTCGGTCAGACGGGAGCGGACGGCGGCGAGGTCGCCTCCTGGCTGGTGGCGTGTCTCTCAACGTCGCTGGGCATTTGACTTCGTCAGGGAGACCCGGCAGCTTGGTCCCGGAGTCGTTACGGAGCGGGGGCCATCCGCGGAGGATCGGTGAGCGGGTGCGCGAGCGCATCTGCCTGATCGCCCAGAGGAGTCCCGCCGAATGGGCATCACCGCCTTCTCGACCCGGAGCCTGGCCAAGCCGGTGGCGCATCTGGAGCGGATCGGCCTCGCCACCTCGCTCAGCCGTATCCATCTGGCCCGCGTCCTGAAGGCCGACGGGGTGTCGTGGCAGACGACCACGACGTGGAAGAGCAGCAACGATCCGAACTTCATCGCCAAGATGCAGCGGATCTTGGTCCTTTACGACATCCCGCCGGATGACGGGCGGGTGGTCTGCGTGGACGAGTTCGGGCCGCTGATCCTGCAGTCCCGCAAAGGCAGGGCTTGGCGGCCGGCAGGGTATCCGGCCCGGCGGCAGGCGACCTACAACCGCAACGACGGGGTCCGCCATCTGCTCGGTGCCCTGGACCTGGCCACCGGCCGCCGCTACTACCGCATCCGCGGTCGCAAACGATGGCGCGAGTTCCTGTCCTTCCTCAAGAGCCTGCGCCGGCGCCGACCCGGCGGGCGCAGGCACGTGATCCTGGACAACTACTCGCCCCACAAACATCACCAGGACAGGGCACGGGTAGCGGCCAACGACGTCGATCTGGTGTTCCTGTCCACCTACGGCTCCTGGCCGAACTGGATCGAATCCGAGTTCGCCACACTGCGCTACTGCGCCCTCAACGCCACCGACCACCGCAGCTACGAGAACAGAACACCGCGATCGGCGCCTACGTCCGCTGGCGCAACCAGCACGCCCGCCCGAAGGTCAACTTCGCGGCCAGCTCTCCCATCCGTTCCTGGACCGGTTGCCCGGCCAAGGCTGCGTGACAAGCCACTAGTTTGCCCTTCGTAAAAATCTCCAATGGCCGGGAGCTGTGCTTCCTTATCGGGATTTTTTCCGAAATTATGGCCTAGTGGGAATTCGGTGGATATCGCGAGGATTTATGTTCAATCCGGCGTAGAATGTTTTGCTAGACGCACCCTGTGCGGAGAGCATGTACCTATCCTCCCTGCTGGTGTCAACATTCCAAGAAGCGGTTCCAGCGGAATCGGTGGTCCGGCAGCTTACCAGCAGGAAGTGGCTTACCGGCACCTCGTTGAACTGTATTTTAAATTCCCGGTGGAGGCACACATTCCAGTTGGAAACAAAACCGGCTTTAAAGGGAAGGGATTCATCGCGCTTCGGAACGATGAGCCTTCTGAGAACGGCCTTGACTTCGGCTTTTCGCCCGCCGGTGTGGACCTTGATGGTGTAGTCGATGGAAATTCGCTGCGCCTGAGGCGCGACGCCCGGGGTGTTGGTGCTCGCGCTCTGTACCGCCGCCATGGCGGGCACGCCCGGCAGGCTGACCAGGGCGGCAGTGCTGAGAATTCCGAAAATCTTATGGCGCATGGCCCCTCCGATCCCGAAGATATGACTGCTGGGATACCTCCCCTCGGCTTGGCATGGAAAAGCATATATTTTATGCCATAATTGGCAAAATGTCTGTTGTGGGTGGGAGATCTGACCTTTAGGGTAATTTGCGATCAGAAAGCGAGTGATGAATTGACTTGGTGGATGTCGTTGGTTTGCACGAAGGTGTATGGTCTGATCCGGACGGGCACCTCGGGTTTGCGTGCCATGACCACCTCCAGGAACGGCCCCGGCTCCGGCACCAGGCTGCCGGGCCCGCCCGCCGGGATCAAATCCCCGGCAATGTTGAGAGGTGGGCCACTGAACCCATTTCATCCTCTGGCGGTGGGGTGCAGGTCACAGCATGATCGCGAGTTGAGGGTTCATCCTTGAGGACAGGAAAACCCCTGGTAGACGGGTTGATCACCACAATCACGTCGTCTGGACCAGGGGTCTCTGGTGCTTTTCTACCGTGCTGCCGTTGATTTGTCGCGTTCAACGCTGAACTACGTTGCCGGGGTGATCCGCCGTCACCGCAAGGCGCTCGCCTCGCCCTGGAGACGGCTCAGCCCGGCCCGCCAGGCCCTGCTCGTTCTCGTCCACCTGCGCAAGGACGAGACATACCTCGAGCTCGGAGCGGGTTTCGGGGTGTCGGCCACGACGGCCTGGCGGTATGTGCAGGAGGTGGTGACGCTGCTCTCCGCCCGCTCGCCCAAGCTCGCGCAGGCACTACGCAAGGCCAGGAGGGACAGGTTGGGCCATCTGGTGCTGGACGGCACGCTGATCCGCACCGACCGCGTTGCGGCCGACCGCCCGTACTACTCCAAGAAGCACTGCTTCCACGGGGTGAACATCCAGGTCATTGCCGCACCTGACGGCACGATCCTGTGGACCTCGGGTGCGATGCCGGGCAAGACCCATGACCTGACCGCCGCACGCGTCTGGGGCATCCTGCGCGAGTTGGAGAAGACGGGGCTGCTCGTCCTGGCCGATAAGGCCTATCAGGGAGCCGAGGCCGTGAACGTGATCACCCCGTACAAAGGAAAGAACAAACCCGCAGGTCAGAAGCAGGCGAACCGTTCCCATGCCCGCCTGCGCGGGCCCGGGGAGCGCGCGAACGCGCAGCTGAAGTCATGGAGGATCCTGCGCAGGCTGCGTTGCAGCCCCGGCAAGGCCGGCCACCTGGTCAAAGCCATCGCCGTCCTGCAGAACCACCGAGTCGCTCAAGCGGCCCGAGGATGAAATGGGCTCACTAGGCGCCTGGGTTGCTGACTATTTCTGCCCATTCGGTCGCACTTAGTGGCGCTTCTCTTCTCTGGGGGATTTTTGTATGGTCATGATTGACGCAGCACAATCGTGCGCTGGCGGGCAGCGACCATCGCGCTCATCATCACCGTCGCGGCCACCCTCGGCCTGTCCATCAGCGACTGCGGCTGCAAGCGGGACATCGTCGCGGTCCGCTGGCAGGCCTGAGTCCCGATGCCCTTGTGGTCCTTCTGGCACGGCCTATTGTCCCCGGCCCGGGTGGCGGCCCGCCCTTTCCCGAGTCGATTGACGGCCGCGAGGTCCTGGCCCGACTGGTGGGCCTGCCGGTGTCCGACATCTGGGGCCGATGGCCCAGGACTGGAAGGCGGCTTTCGACTTCGACCAGAGCGACGAGATCATCCCCGTGGACGACGCCCAGGGCGTCGTCTCGTCTCCATCCAGGTCCTGCACCATCTCGTCACCGTCCTCCAGGCCCAGAACGACGACCTGCGCGCCGTCCGGCAGGGGGCGCCCCCGTTCCGCACCGGGAACCTCCGATGGGCGAGCTGCGGGTGGTGAGGGAGCCCGCGACCTGACTCGCGCCCGCGGCCGGGTTCAGAGTCGGCGGGAGCCTCCTCACAGGCGGCACGCCTCGGCCGGCTGACCGCGGCTTCGCGGGTGAGGCTGCATCCCGCCCGCTCTCGGGAGCGCTCTTCCCCTCCGGTCCTTGTTCCGGTCAGACGTCCTCGAAGCGCGGAGGGCGGTTTTTGAATCTGGCGGTGACGGCTTCGATCTGGTTCGGGCTGCCGATCAGGGCGGCGATCTCCTTCTGCTCCGCGGCGAAGCCGGACGCCAGGTCGGTGCGTCCGGCCTGTTCGAGCAGCCGCTTCGCCGCGCGGATCGCGTGCGGGTTGTGCCGGGCGATCTCGCCGGCCATGGCGAGCGCCGCCGCGAGCGGGTCGGGGTCGGTACGGGTGGCCAGTCCGATGCGGGCGGCCTCCTCGCCGCCGACGATGCGCGCGGTGAAGGTCAGTTCTTTCGCGACGTCTCGGCCGACGAGTTCGGGCAGGAGCTGTGTGCCCGTCATGTCCGGGATGAGGCCCCATGCGGCTTCGAACACGCTGAGGCGGGCGTCGGGGCTGACGATCCGGATGTCGGCGCCGAGCGTGATCTGCAGGCCTCCGCCGAGCGCGTTGCCGCACACCGCGGCGATCACCGGGACGGGCAGTTCGGTCCACACGTACACCGCGCGCTGGGCGAGGGCCCGCGCGGGTCCGGCAGAGGGCGGGAGGTCGGCGGGCACGGAGAACGGCCGTCCGTCCCGCATGGCTTGGAAGGCGGTGAAGTCCAGGCCCGCGCAGAAGTCCGGGCCCTCTCCGGAGAGCACCACCGCCCGCACGCCCGGCTCGGTCTTCAGCCGTTCTCCGGTCGCCACGAGTGCCGCGAACGTCTGCGGGTCGAGCGCGTTGCGCTTCTCGGGCCGGTTCAGCCGGACGTCGGCGACTCCGTCGGTCACCGAGACGGTGACCCTCTCGGATGAATCCGTCATGCGCCCTCCTTGTTCCCTCTCATCCCTTGTCACATAGACCGCTTCGTCCACTTTCGTCAAGCCGTACCGCCGGATGCCCGTGGCGAGAGAGGGGGGTTTGCAAATGATAATCGTTTTCATTACGCTGCTCCTGCCGCTATCCGATCATCGGCGAAACCCCCGGCCGCACCATCGAGAGTTGAGGTACCCCTGTGCCCGGTAGACGTTTTCCTGGACCCGGCGGGGCCAGGCGCGCAGCGGCCGCGGCCGCCGTCGCTCTTTCACTGACGGCCGCCGGCTGCGCCGGGGGGAGCGGCGGAGGCGACGGGTCGCGTGCGCGGGGAACCGAGCTCGTGATCGCCGTGGGCGACATCGCGGGAGGCGAGTTCGACCCGCTGAAGGGATGGGGCTCGCGGCCGGCGCAGATCCGGCCGATCCACAGCTCGCTCCTCACGATCGACTCCGAGGTGAACTTCGTCGGCGACCTCGCCTCGGAGTACACGGTGAGCGATGACGCGCTGGTGTGGAGCTTCACTCTGCGGGACAGCGCGCGCTGGTCGACCGGCGAGCCGGTGACGGCGCAGGACGTGGCGTTCACCTACGAGTTGCTGAAGAAGGACGGCACCCGGTTCGACCTGGGTTTCATCGACGAGATCGTCACCGTCGACGAGACGCGCGTCGAATTCCGCCTTGGCGAGCCCCGGTCGACCTTCGTCGGCGAGCTCTCGGAGATCCCGATCCTTCCGAAGGCCCACTACGGGCCGGACTACTCGAGCGATCCGATCGGCTCGGGCCCGTACCGGGTCAAGGACTTCCAGGACGGGCAGCAGGTGATCCTGGAGCCGAACCCGCACTGGTACGGGGGCAAGGTGGAGTTCACCAAGCTGACCTTCCTGTTCCTGGCCGAGGACGCCGCCCTCGCCGCCGCCAGGTCCGGGTCGGTCGACATCGCCTATGTGCCGCCGGCGTTCGCGGACCAGAAGATCCCCGGCATGGCGCTGCAGAGCTTCGAGTCGGTGGACTCGCGCGGCCTCACCCTGCCGACGCTTCCGGCGGGCGGCTCCGGGCGGATCCGCGGCAAGGACGTCAAGGTCGGCAACGACGTCACCTCCGACCGGGCGGTCCGCCAGGCCTTGAACATCGGCCTGGACCGCGAGGGGGTCGCCGAGCTCGTCCTGCAGGGCCACGGACGACCGGCCTACACCCTGGTCGACGGCCTGCCGTGGTTCAACCAGGAGGCCGCCTTCGAGGACGGGCGGATCGACGACGCCGAGCAGATCCTGGAAAAGGGAGGCTGGGCGGACTCCAACGGTGACGGGATCGTCGAGAAGGACGGCGTCGAGGCGCAGTTCACGCTGCTCTACCCCTCCGACGACCAGCTGCGCGGCGACCTCGCCCTCGTCGTGGCCGACCAGGCCCGCAGGCTGGGAATCGAGATCACGGCCAAGGGAACGACCTGGGACGGGATCTACCTGGACGGCAAGGCGAACGCGGTCACCTGGGGCGGCGGCCGCCACCATGCCCACCAGCTCTACGGGATGTACTCCTCCAAGGTGATCGACACCGGCTACAACAACATGCCGCAGTACGCGAACGCGGCCGTGGACGAGCACCTCTCGGCCGGGCTCGCGGCGAAGACGCAGGAGGAGGCCGACAAGTTCTGGAAGCTGGCGCAGTGGGATGGCGAGTCCGGTTTCGCCGGTGAGAAGGGCGACGCCCCGATGGTGTGGCTGGTGCGGATCGACCACCTGTACCTCGTCCGGGACGGCCTCGACCTGGGCGAGCAGCCGATCCATGCCCACGGCCACGAGTGGGCGCTGTTCAACACGATCGCGGACTGGAAATGGAGCGGCTGAAACCGCGGGGCACCCGCACGGCCGTTTTCGCCCGGATTGCCGCGGTCCGCGCCCTGCGGTTCGTGACGCTCCTGGTCGGCGTGTCGGTGCTGGCCTTCGTCCTCGTCCTCAACTCCCCGGTCGATCCAGTCCAGGCCTACATCGGCGCCGACGTGAACGTCACCGACGAGCAGCTCGCTCGCCTGCGCGAGTACTGGGGCCTCGACGAATCCCCGATCGAGCAGTACTCCGCGTGGGCGCGCGCGATGCTCGAGGGCGACCTCGGCACCTCGACGCTCTACAAGGCGCCGGTCGCCGCCGTGATCGGCGAGCGGTTCTGGGCGTCGTTCGTGCTCATGGGCGTGGCGTGGGTGCTCTCCGGCGTCCTCGGCTACTGCCTCGGCGTAGTCGCCGCGTTCCACCGGGGCCGGCTCGCCGACCGGGTCATCACCGCCTACAGCTACGTGCTCTCCTCGACACCGGCGTTCTGGCTCGGCATCGTCTTCCTCGTGGTGTTCGCCGTCCTGCTCGGCTGGTTCCCGGTCGGGCTCGCCGGCCCCCACGGTGTTCCGGCCGACGAGGTGACCTTCGCGCAGCGCCTGCACCATTTCGTGCTCCCCGCGGCCACTCTTTCGCTGATCGGTGTCGCGAACATCGCCATGCACACCCGGGAGAAGATGACCGACGTCCTGCACAGCGACCACGTCGTCTTCGCCCGGGCCCGCGGCGAGCGGGGCGGCCCGCTCTTCTGGAACCACGGCCTGCGCAATTCGATCGTTCCGGCGGTCACGCTGCAGTTCGCCTACTTCGCGGAGCTGTTCGGCGGTTCCGTCCTCGCGGAGACGGTCTTCTCCTATCCGGGGCTCGGCTCGACGCTGACGGCCGCGGCGCTCGGTGGAGACGTCCCGCTGCTGCTGGGGATCGTCCTGATCAGCTCCGCGTTCGTGTTCGCGGGAAACCTGATCGCCGACCTCGTCAACGCAGCGATCGATCCTCGTGTCAGGAACCGAATGTGAGTACCACCGCCCTCCCCGCCCGGCCGCGCCGACGCGCCCCGCTGATCCGCTCACTCGTCCTCACGGGCGCGCTCGTCCTCGCCATCGCTGGGGGCGGCATGCTGCTGGACGGCTCGGCGCTGACCTCCGACATCGGATCGCGCCTGCTTCCGCCGAGCCTCGAGTACCCCTTCGGCACCGATCACCTGGGACGCGACATGTTCACCCGCGTCGTCAAGGGCCTCGCGCTCTCGCTCGCCATCGGGGTGGCGACCGCGCTGCTCAGCACCGCGATCTCCGCGGTGCTCGGTATCGTGGCCGCCCTGTCGGCCCGCTGGTTCGACGACGCCGTCTCGTGGGTGATCGACCTGTTCATCGGCATCCCGCACCTCATCTTCATGATCCTGATCGCCTTCACCGTCGGCGGCGGGATCCCCGGCATCATGCTGGGCATCGCCACCACGCACTGGATGGCGCTCGCACTGCTGGTGCGGGCCGACACGAAACAGCTCCGTGACGCCGACTTCGTCAAGGCGTCCCGAGGCCTCGGCAGATCCCCCTGGTTCATCGCCTCCAGGCACATCCTGCCGCTCGCGTCGCCCCAGCTGATGGTCGGATTCGTGCTCATGTTCCCGCACGTGGTGCTGCACGAGGCGGCGCTGACCTTCCTCGGCTTCGGGTTCTCCCCGCAGACGCCCGCGATCGGCATCCTCCTGTCCGAAGGCATGCCCCACATCCTGAGCGGGAAATGGTGGCTCGCCGCCTTCCCCGGCCTCGCGCTCCTCCTGGTCGTCCTGTGCTTCGCCCGCCTCGGGGACCAGCTGCGCTCCCGGCTCGACCCGCGAACCGCGAACGGATGACGACCGACATGACACCTTTCCTGCTGTCCCTCGAAGACCTCTCCGTCGGCTTCACGCGGTACTCGGGCGCCGCACGCGTACGCACGGTGACCGGTGTGACCTCGCTGAGCCTCGACATCGCCCCGGGGGAGGTTCTCGCCGTCATCGGAGCGAGCGGGTCGGGCAAGACCCTCCTGGCCCAGGCGATCCTCGGGATCCTCCCCGCCAACGCGACCGTCTCCGGGCGCGTCCTGTTCGACGGGAAGCCCCTCGACGAGCGCAGGCTCCGGACGCTGCGCGGCCGCGAGATCTCCTACATCCCCCAGTCCGTGAGCCACCTCGATCCGCTGATGACCGTCGGCAGGCAGGTCCGCATCGGACTCGACCCCCGGACCGCCCGCGATCGGCAGCGGACGCTGTTCGCCCGGTACGGGCTGGCCGACGACGTGGGAGGCCGGTATCCGTTCCAGCTGTCCGGCGGGATGCTGCGCCGCGTGCTGTTCGCCACCAGCGTCCGTGACACGGTCCGCCTGGTCATCGCCGATGAACCGACCCCCGGACTGCACGCGGACGCCGTCGCCGAGGTCCTGCGCCACCTGCGCGAGCTGTCGGAGGGCGGTGCTTCGGTCCTCCTCATCACCCACGACATCTTCGCCGCGCTCGCCGTCGCCCGAAGGGTCGCCGTCATGCACGCGGGTGAGCTCCTCACCGTGGAGGAGGCGTCCGCCTTCACCGGCGACGGCGACGGCCTGAAGCACCCGTTCGCACGTGCTCTCTGGCGTGCCCTGCCGCAGAACCAGTTCTCGCCGGGAAGTGAATGATGGCGCTCATCGTGAAGGACCTCACTTTCGCCTATCCGGGAGCAGAACCGCTCTACCGTTCCGCGCACCTCCGCGTCGAGGCGGGGAGCGTGGTGGGCCTCACCGGTCCGAGCGGCACGGGGAAGTCGACCCTGGGCGCCCTCGTCGCCGGCGACCTCAGGCCCCGGTCCGGGGAGGTCGTCGTCGACGGCCATCCGCTGCCGCGCCGGGGCTTCAGGCCGGTCCAGCTCATCCATCAGCATCCCGAGCACGCGGTGAACCCCCGGTGGCGTATGCGGTCGGTCCTCCACGAATCCCACCGGCCCTCGCCGGAGACGCTCGAGCGGGTCGGCATCCGCAGTGAATGGCTCGACCGTTTCCCCGAGGAGCTGTCCGGCGGTGAACTGCAGCGGTTCTGCATCGCCCGAGCCCTCCACCCCGGCACCCGCTACATCGTCGCCGACGAGATGACGACCATGTTCGACGCCGTCACCCAGGCCCGGATCTGGCACATGCTCATCGGCATCGTCCGTGACCGCGGGCTCGGCCTGCTCGTCATCAGCCACGAACAGGCCCTCCTCGACCGCGTCTGCGACGACCAGATCCCGATCGACCGGCTGCGTCGTCAGTACAGGTTGCGCTTGTAGTCGAGGCGGAGGCCGGCGTCGGTGAGGGAGGCGTTGGCAGCTTTGCGTACGAGTGCCGCGGCGAGGCCGCTCTGCTTGTTCTGCTTGACGTGGTCGACCCATGCCCGCCTGAGGTCGAGGCGGTCGAGGTCGGCGGGCGGTCTTGCCGGGTTCCAGGGGTCGGACGCGGTGAGCGCCTCCTGGTGGAGCAGGTCGGCGCGCGCGACCCGCACCAGGAGGGCGGCGTGCGGCTGTTTGCCTTTGACCTGCATGGACGCGAGAAGATCGCGATCGTCGGTGACCGTGGCGGTTCCCGACATCTCCAAGGCGCGGGACTCTCCCGGGACGATGGCGAGGACGGTGACGTCCGGGCGTTCGACGATGTTGTGGAAGGTGTCGGTCCGCTGGTTGCCGGGGCGGTCGGGGATCGCGATGGTCCGGTCGTCGAGGACCCGGATGAACCCGGGCGGATCGCCTTTGGGGCTGAGGTCGGCCGCACCTGAGGCGTCGCGGGACGCGATCACGGCGAACGGGCTGCGCGCGAGGAGGCCGAGGAACTCCCGGCCCGCGAGCGGTCCGTCGCCGGAGGACGGGGCCGGGGCGGGCGCCTCGCTCGCGGCGGGGGTCCACAGCTGGGAGCGGATGACGCATTTGGCGCAGTGGAGGAACGCCTCCTCGACGTCGAGGACCACCTTCCCGTCCTCCTTCGCGGTGAGGCGGCCGTTGATCCGGAGGGTTTCCCGCACTCCCGGGATGAGGAGCAGGAGGGCGGCTCCGGAGGCCGCGTGCGGGGCGCCGAGGCCGTCGGGCAGGGCGAGTTCCACGGTGGTCGCGGAGGTGATGGAGGCGAAGCCGGGAGGGCCGCCGACGGCCGCGGCGCGATCCCGGCCGTCGGCGTCCACGAGGGCGAGGAATCCGAGGGATGAGAGTTCGGCGAACGCGCGGCAGTGGCCGTCCAGTTCGGTGATCGACTTCAGGAGCGGGGGGAGCAGGCGGCGGCCGACGACCGCTTCGAGGTCCTTGACCGTGGCTATCGCTCGCATGGATGTCTCCTTCTGCACGACCGCGTCTCGCGGTGTCCCGCGCTGAAACCGATGGACATTGATCTCTTTCCAGTCATGGCGTCCTCTCCCAGCTGGACAGGTCCGCCACGATCCGGTGCACCGGCAGGCCGGGCGGCGCCGCCGACACCAGGCCCCGGATCGACGCCGAGAGCAGCAGCCGCACGAAATCCGGCGTCGACACCTCCGGCAGACCCGCGTGGGCGGGGCCCAGCCGCTCGTCGGCGAGCACCCGCTCGGCGGAGGAGCGCCGCTCCCGCGCGAAGCCCTCACCCCGCCTGGCCTCGGCGTCGCTCTCCTCGGACGCCGCCAGGCTGATCGCCAGTGAGGCCGTCGCGCTGCTGAGCACGACCGCGGCGTTCGGCGCGTACCCCCGGCGGCGCAGCGCTTCGACCTCCGCGTGGAGCAGCCTCATGCCGTCCTCGCCGCGGGGGAACAGCACCTGCATGTAGGACGCCAGGCCGGGACGCTCCAGCGTGAACTCCCGCAGCCGCAGCGCGAACGACAGCAGATGCCGCCCGGTGTCCTCCTCGGGGTCGTCGGGCAGCTCCAGCTCGGCGAGCATGCTCTCCCCGACCAGCCGCTCCAGCTCCCACCGGCCTTCGATGTGCCGGTACACCGCCGCCCCGGAGACGCCGAGCTCCTGCGCCACGGCCTTCACGCTCAGCCGTCGCATGCCCAGGGCGCGACCCACGCGCACGATCTCCTTGACCGTCACGACCCGCGCCCTGCCCCTGCGGCGCACCGGCGGTTCCGGCGCCGCCCCGTCGTCAGGACCCATCAGCCTCAGCCGTCCTCCAAAAGTTACCCCCTATAACTTAGGTGTGCCTAACTCCAAGGTCAAGGGACCTCCGCCAGGTCGAGGACGGGGATGGGGCGGCCGGCCCAGAGGCGGCGTGAGGCCTCTTCCGGATAGGGGGCGATGCCGCCGGGGGCGTCGAAGACGCGGGTCGTGTGCGTCCGTTCGTAGGGCGGTGCCGGCGTGTGCGCGACGAGCCCCCGGCGCAGGGCGGCCCGCTGGTCGAGCAGCGCCCGGTTGTCCGGGGCTCCGGTGAGTGAGGCGTGCCCCTCGACGCCGACCCGGTGGTTGAAGGTCACCACCTCCTCGCCCGCCAGGACCTGCAGCCGCCCGTCCAGGACGAAGAACATCCGCCGCGGGGCTCGAGTGCGGAAATGCCCGCCCGGCGGTCAACCAGTGACTGAGGCTCGCGTCCATCGGCTCAGTCAACTGACGGAGGCGCTGCGCCAGGGCTCTTCGCTAGCGTCTTCGCCATGAATGTGATCAATGACCACCGGGCGGTCAAGGCCCGCCAAGTTCCCCCTACCGACGACGGCTTCGTCATGCTGGCAGGCGAGGTCGGCGCCTGGCGGGGTCCCTTCGCCAACGCTCCCGCGCAGCTGACCGCCCACCTCAAGGCGCTGGCCGCGCATATCGAGGCGCGCGAGGCGAACGTGTTCCGCGCCGTCCTGCGCCCGCCCGGCGAAGGCGAGGAGATACTGGCCGCCAGGGGCATCCACCCCGCACGCTACGACGTCGTCGTGCTGATCCGAACCGCCGGCGTGGACGCCGCCCTGCAGACTCGCGAGAGCGCCGCCTACAAGGAACTCGCCGAGAGGCTCGGCGCCTCCGCCCGCCGCACTCACGAGGTCGTAGCGAGCAACGCCGCCCGGCTCGGCGACGTGGACCACGGCCAGGACCACGCCTTCCTGTTCAACTACTTCTACGCCGACGATCGTGAGACTCTGCTGAAGGTCTGGGAGTACACCGCTGGGTGGTTCCAGGCCAAGACCGCGCTGCGCGACTCCGCATTGATGCAGCCTCTGGACGGTGAGCCCGCCGACTACGGGATCATCAACCACGCGAGCTGGCCGAACCTGCGCACCTTTCTGCCCGGCCTGATCCTCAGGCCCACCTTCCGCAGTTTCGTGCTGGCCAACTTCAAGGCCAACGGCGTTGCCGCGCAGCCGATCATCTACCGCAGGGTGTGATCGAGGCCGCCTCCATCGCGGGAGCCGGTTCTGGGCGGCGGCGACTCCGAGCGGCGAGCACCCGCACGCCGGTGGCCGGGTTAAGGGGCGTGGTCGTGGCGGATGGCCTCTACCGCGTGCCGGAGGCCGAGTGAGAGGTGGCGCAGGTCCTGGGGCGGACGGATGATGAAGTCGAGCATCAGGCCGTCGATGAGCTTGACCAGGACCTGGGCGTCGAGTTCGGGGTCGGGAGATCCGGCGGCCAGCGCCACGAGTTCGGCGGCCCGCCGGAACTCCGCGCCGCACCGTGCCATCGCCTCCCTCACCGCGGGCTGCCTGGCGCCCGCCAGGTCGAGTTCGAAGCGGGCGAGCAGCAGGTCCCGGCTCGCGGTCCACCACTGCTGCAGCAGGGCGGCGATGCGGTCGTAGTCCGGCTCTGCCTCCTGCCCCTGGGACCGGACGGCCAGGGAGCGCACCAGGTCGTGGACCACCGGACCGGACCGGTCCTTCTCTATCTCGACCATGCGGTCGACCACCGCCAGGATCAGCAGATCCCAGGTCTTGAAGTAGTACGTCACCGAGCCGTGCTTGAGGCCGGCGGCCTCCTGAAGCGCACGGTGGGTCAGGCCCCGCAGCCCATGCTCGGCGATCACCGCGATAGCGGTGTCCAGCAGCAGCGTACGGGTGTCGGCCCGGCCTCCCGTATCCGTCACTTTCGCGGTGGTCATGCCTTCAGTATGCCCCAGGGTTTGACATCCGTAGAAGCTGAACCTACTAATGGTGGATAAGTTTCTACGATCGTAGGAGTTGATGGAGTTGGCGAACACCACCGCACCCGCGCCCGGCGCCGGTCCACGGCCCAAGCGCCGGTGGCTGCGACGCACCCTGGCGGCCCTGGCCGGGCTGCTCGCCGTGCTGATGGTCTCGGCGCTGGGCGTCGCCTACGTGTGGCAGCCGTCGGCGTCCGGTTTCGCCTCGCCCTACCTGGCGCGGATCGAATCCCGCTACGCGGACACCGGCCTGGCCCGCTTCCACTACACGAAGACCGGCCGCGGCGCGCCGGTGGTGCTGGTCGCCGGCGGCGGGCAGTGGCTGTACTCCTATCGGGACACCGTCCCCGCACTGGCCGCCGACCGCACCGTCTACGCGGTCGACCTGCCCGGCCAGGGCTACACCACCCTCAAGAAGGACGGCTTCTCCTACGACCTGGACGCCATGGCCGACGCCCTGGGAGTGTTCATGGACGCCGTCGGCCTGCGCACCGCCTCCGTGGTCGGGCACTCCTGGGGCGGCAGCTGGTCGCTGTACTTCGCCGAGCGCCGCCCTGAACGCGTCGACCGGCTGGTGCTGATGGGCTCCACCGGCCTGGACGTGCCCTCCAGTTGGGATTGGCGGCCGTTGGAGCTCCCCGTGGTCGGCGAGTCGATGGGCAAGCTGATGCGAAAGAGCGACGCCGCCCGCACCCTGCGCAAGGCGTTCGCGAATCCCGAGCGGGTCACCGACGAGGTCGTCGATGAGGACTGGGCGCCGATGAGCCGGCCGGCCAACCGCGAGGCTCTCTGGACCTCGCAACGCAACCTCGACTACTCCCTCACGCAGCGCCTCATGGGCAAGGTGACCGCGCCGACCTTGGTGCTGTGGGGTGGCGAGGACCGGTTCGACGAGCCGTGGCAGGCGGCCGCGATGGCAGAGCGGATCCCCGGGGCCACTTCCCGGGTGCTGCCCGGATGCGGGCACAACGTCCACGAGGACTGCCCGGCGGAGGCCAACCCCGTCATCGCCGGATTCCTGAACGCCGCCTGAGCTCGCATCACCCCGACGCACTCCTTGCCATGCGGGTCATGGCGGTCCTGGCCGCCTTCTATGCCCGGGTCCTGCTCACCCTTCCGCGCTCGTTCGGTCTCACAATCAAGTCTCACTATCTTGAGATTTTGAGATGGCGATAGATCGTCGCTCTGGAGACCCGGAAACGGGCGGCTATCTCCTCGGCACCGTGGCCTTCGGCGTACAGGGAGCGTGCCTGTGCGACTTGTTCCTCGGTGAGGATGGCGCGTCGTCCGCCGTTGCGTCCTCGGGCGCGCCCGCGTGTCCGAGGCGCGGCCGGTTCGCCGAGCAGTGCCTTGGCGCCGTCCAGGATCAGGTCTCGCAGCCGGTCGGCCGGTGCGTCGCGGAACAGCACCACCGGGTCGGCCAGGCCGGCGACGACCTGGGAGGCGCGCACTCGCTGCTCGATTCCGGCGCCGGGTCCTGCGACCAGCTCGTTGGCCAGGGCGATCGCGGCGCGGAAGCGGTCGGCGACCGGCGCTTGCACCAGCAGCGTCATGTCCTTGACCAGCATGGTGAGCGTGTGGCGGTGGCGCAGGTGCACCTCGACGTAGCCCTCGATCGCCCGCCACCGCACCTCCCCGGTGGTGCCGCAGGATTCGGCCTGGGCCAGTGTCGCTTCCAGTTCGTCCAGGAGCGGCAGGGTGAGCCGGTGGAGGATCTCGTCCTTGGAGTCGAAATGGTAGTAGAGGGCGGCCTTGGTGATGCCCACCTCGTCGGCGATGGCCTGCATGGAGGTGGCGCGGTAGCCGCGGGCGGCGAACAGGGCGCGCGCCGCCTCCAGGATTCGCTCGGATGTCATGGATCTTACTTACCTGCGGTCAGTTTTTTCGCTAGAGTCCTTACCGGCAGTCAGTCTATTGCTCTGAGGATGATCTGTATGCGAACCGAGGTCTCCTTCACCGCCGCCGGCGTCCGGTGCGCCGGCTACCTCTACCTGCCGAGCGGTCCCGGGCCGGTGCCGTGCGTGGTGCTCTGCCACGGCTTCAGCGGGACGATGGACCGGCTGTTCGACTACGCCGAGCGCTTCGCCGCCGAGGGCTTGGCGGCGCTGGTCTTCGATTACCGGAGTTTCGGCGAGAGCGACGGCGAGCCGCGTCAGGTTCCCGACATCGACGGCCAGCTCGTCGATGTCCGCGCCGCCGTGGCCTTCGCCCGCGCGCACGAGCGGGTCGACCCCGGCAGGGTGCTGCTGTGGGGCAACTCGCTGGGCGGCGCGCACGCCATCACCGTGGCCGCCGACGATCCCCGGATCGCGGCCGTGGTGGCCCAGATCCCGTTCAACGGGTTCCCGAAGAAGGTGGAGGGGCGGTCCACCGGTGACACGCTGCGGCTGCTGGGCGCGATCGTCTGGGATGCGTTCCGGGGCGAGCTGGGCCTGCGGCCCTACTACATCCCCATGGTCGGACGGCCGGGACGGCTCGCCGTGACCGCGACTCCCGAGGCCGACCTGCACATCCAGACCCTGAGCGGTGGAGGAGAGACCCTGTGGCGCAACAGCGTCGCGCCCAGAGGCCTGCTGCGGATGATGCGCTACCGGCCCGCCGAGGCCGCGGCGCGGCTGACCTGCCCGCTGCTGGTCTGCGCCGCCGCCGAGGACCGCGAAACGCCGGCGGAGACCAGCCGGGTACTGGCCGACCGCGCGCCGCGAGGTGAAATGCGTGTCTATCCCGGCACGCACTTCACCTTCTATACCGATCTCGCGTTCCGAGACCGCGTGGTCGCAGACCAGATCGACTTCTACCGCAGGACATCCGCAACGGCGTGATGGGAAAGCATGATCTTTTAGTCTGGACGCGTTTCGAACGACCATTTCTTGGAGTGCCATGCTGTACGGGCGTCAGGAAGAGCAGTCCGTCATCGACGAGCTGCTGGAAGGCCGGTGCGGCACTCTCATCGTGCGCGGCGAGGCGGGCATCGGCAAATCGGCGCTCCTGGAATATGCCGCGGCTGGAGCGCGGGCGAGGGTGCTGCGGGTGGCCGGTGTGGAGTCCGAGGCCGATCTGCCGTTCGCCGCCCTGCATCTGCTGCTGCGGCCGGGCCTCGAGCACGTCGAGGCGTTGCCGCCGCAGCAGGCGGAGGCGTTGCGTGGTGCGCTCGGCCTGGGCGGCACCATCCAGGGTGACCGGTTCCTCGTCGGGCTGGCGACGCTCAGCCTGCTGGTGGAGCTGTCGTCGGCGGGCCCGGTGGTGTGCCTGGTCGACGACGCGCAGTGGCTGGACGGCGAGTCGGCCGACGCGCTGCTGTTCGCCGCACGCCGCCTGCATGACGAGCCCGTCGCCGTCCTGTTCGCCGTGCGGGACGGTGACCTCCCCTCCAGGGGGCTGCCCGAACTGCGGCTGCGCGAGCTGGACGCCGAGGCCGCCCAGAAGGTCCTCGCGGAGCGGGCGGTGGACCTGCCGCCCGCCGTACGCGATCAGATCGTCACCGAAGCCCGCGGCAACCCCCTCGCGCTGACCGAGCTGCCCCGCATGCTCACCCCCGAACAGCGCAAGGGCGCCCTCGCCCCGCACTCCCTCTCCCTCGGATCGGTGCAGCCGGTGACCGACAGGGTGCTTTCCGGTTTCCGCGACCGGATCACGGCGTTCCCCGCCGCCACCCGCTCGTGTCTGCTGCTGGCGGCCCTCGATCACCACGACGGGCTGGACGTCCTCGCTCGTGCGGCAGGCCTGCTCGGCGTCTCGCTGGTCGACTTCGCCGAAGCCGAGCGTGCGGGCCTGGTCCGGGTGGGCCCGGGCGGTGTGGCCTTCCACCACCCGCTGGTGCGCACGGCGGTGCTGCTGGCCTGTGACATCGGCGCCCGGATGGCCGCGCACCAGGCGCTGGCCGAGGCTTCCGACGACGACCGGCGAGCCTGGCACCTGGCCGCCGTCACTCTGCAGCCCGACGAGGAAGTGGCCCGGGAACTGGAGAGCCTCGCGCTGCGCGCGCGCCGGCGTGGCGGGCAGACGGCGGTGTCGGCGGCCTACGCGCGTGCGGCCGAGCTGTCCGCCGATCCCGGCCAGGCCGTACGCCGGTGGATCGCCGCAGCCGAAGCCGCCACCGAGGCGGGCCTGTGGCAGCGTGCGGGCGAGCTGGTGGACAGGGCACGGCATCAGGCCGAGGCGATGACGCTGAGGGGATCCGTCCTGGCCGAGCTCGCCTACGTGCGCGCGAAGCTGGAGATAGAGGCGGACCGGCCGCTGCAAGGCGTAAGGCTCCTGCACGAGGGAGCCGAGGCGGCCGACGACCTGCCCGTCAGGCTGACGCTGCTCAGCATGGCGGGCTACTACAACTGGGCCGGCGCCCACCACCCCGACCAGCTCACGCTGGCCCGCCGTACCGAGGAGCTATGCCCGGCCGGCGAAGGACTGCCTGCCTTGGTGCGCACGGTCGTCAACGCCTTCACCCTGATCCTGAAGGGCGACGACGTGAGCACGCTCGCCTATCCCGAGCCGGGCGAGCTCGAGCGCCTGCCGCCCGATATGAGATTCCTCCTCGCTTTCCAGGCCACCGTCCGCGCCGACGTCAAGACCATGCTCGACGGAGCGACGACCCTCGTCGAGGAGAGCCGGGCGGAGGGACGGCTGGGACGCCTGCCTCAAGCCATGTCGCTCCTCGCCGTCGCCCAGCTCCTCGACGGCCGGCACCAGTCCGCGCGGGCCACGGTGACCGCGGGACTGGCACTGGCCTCCGACGTCGGCCAGCCGATGTGGCGCGGCTACGCGGCGGGCGTGCACGCCTGGCTGTCCGCGGTCGCCGGTGCGGAGGAGGAGTGCGAGACATTGGCGGAGCAGGCGATCCGCGACGCCGACCACCGGCGATGGATGCCGGCGGCCTTCTGGGCGGAGTACGCGCGAGTGATCCTCGACTTCGGGCTGGGCCGCTACGAAGCGGTGCTCGACCGGGTGGAGCAGGCCATGTCCGGCCCTACACAGCATTCTTTCCTGTGGCGGTATGCGTGGCCGGACTACATCGAGGCCGCCGTCCGGGTAGGGGATCCGCAGCGCGCTGGGGACCGGCTCAGCCGCTATACGGAGTGGGCTGAGGCCACGGGCAGGCCTTCGATGCTCGCCGTCCTCCATCGAGTCCGTGCGCTGCTGACCCCGGACAGCGCGGCAGGAGAACTGCATGAACGGGCGCTGGCCTTGCACGCCGAGGCCAGGCAGCCCTTCGATGAGGCACGCACCCGCCTGGTCTATGGGGAATGGCTGCGCCGCCACAGGCGGCGTGCCGAGGCGCGCGCTCAACTCCAGTCCGCCATGGACGCCTTCGAACAGCTCGGCGCGGCCCCCTGGTCCGCCCGCGCGGCCGCCGAACTGCGCGCCACCGGTGTCAGCCTGCCGGACCGCTCCCGTGCCGACGATCCGCTGGCCATGCTGACACCGCAGGAGCTCCAGGTGGTACGGCTGGCCGTCACAGGTGCGTCCAACCGCGAGATCGGCGCGCAGCTGTTCCTGAGCCCGCGCACGGTCGCCTCCCATCTGTACAAGGCCTTCCCCAAACTGGGCGTCTCCTCGCGCGCCGAGCTGATCAGGCTGCCCGGTGTGGGCTGAGACCGGTATGACGACCGTGATCGTCTCCTCGCCCCGGTCCCCGGACAGAGCGATCGACAGTTCCCACACGCCGTCCATGACGAACACGTCCTGGGCGGCGACGAAGCGGTCCGGACCGGCCGGAATGGTCCCGACCGGCGGCAGCGCATGGCCCATGCTCGGCATGGCCGCCATCAGCGTGACCGCTGCGGCCTCGCCCGAGGTCACACGCACCTCGACGGGATTTGTCGGCAGCACGGTGACGGCGTACCGCGTGCCCGCCGCCTCCACGCTCTCGGCACCGCCGCCGAGCCAGCGCGACGTGACGAGGAACAACATGCCCGCCACGAGCAGACAGACGGCCGCGTACTTCATCGCTGTACCTCCATGGTGAAGGGCCGGGTCATGAGCCGGCCCTCTTGTGCGTATTGGGCCCAGGCCAGGTAGCGGCCTCGTTCCGGAAATGTGAGCGTGAAGCGCAGCACGGATTCGCCGGCCGCCGTGCCGTGCGCGTGCGCCAGGTGTCCACCGTCCCGGCTCCTGACGATCAGGTGGCCGGGCATGCCCAGCCACGGCTGGATCGGCCCGTCCGCGCCGATCTCGATGGTCACCGGGCTGCCGGCGGTCGGGGCGGACGGGACGAGGCGTGGCGCGGCGGCCTGCTGGGAAGGGGCGTCAGGCCGGGGCTCGCCGGCGACCTCGAAGGCGCCGGACAGGAGCTGCCCGCCCGACCCTTGCCGCTCGATCTCGGCGTGGGCGAGGTAGCGGCCCGGGCGCGGGACGCGAAGTCGTACCGTCAGCACACCGGGCGCGGTGCGCAGCGGGTGCACGTGCCGAAAGACCGCGCCGTCCCGGCTGGTGACCACCAGATGCACGGTGGCCTCGTGGTGGACGGCGAGGTCGTCCACCGGCCGTCCGGTCGCGCCGTCCACGAGGTGCAGGAGCAAGGCGAACTCGGTGCCCGTGGCAGGCCGGGCGGGCAGCGTTGAGAACCGGCCCTGCGCGTACGGCCGACCAGGTTCGGCGACGGGTGCGGCTCCCTCCGGCCTGGCCGGAGGCAGGTACGGCGACAGCAGGATCAAGGCGATCGCGACCGACGCGGCCGCGCTCGCCCCGGCCACGACGAGCCGGGATCTGCCGTTGGCGAGCACGACGCCCACCAGCAGCAGCCCGCTCACCAGGAACGCGCCGTCCATGACCATCGTCCAGAGGGCGCTGGTGGGCACCAGGACCCGGAACGGGATCACCGAGACCTCGTCACCGACCTGGACGCGCAGCTCGTGCGGCCCGGCGTGGACCGCCGGCAACGCGGCGGGCTCCCGGCCGGTGGCCACCGAACCGGTGGCCGTGGTCCCGTCCGTCAGGGAGCGCAGCTCAAGCTCCAGGCTCATGGGGCGCGAGGCTCGGGCACTCACTCGCAGCGGTGCCGGGACCTGTGAGACCCCGGCGATGGCGAACGTGACCTCGCCCGCTGCGAAGGTCTGCGTGATCCGCAGGTCTGTTCCGGCCTCCACGACATGTGCGCGGGCCGGCGCGGCCAGCGACAGGACCACCAGGAACGCGGCCGCCAGGACGCGGGTCATGCCGGCCGGTCATTGATCGACTTCATGGAGGCGACGCTAGGCCGGGGCCTTTGCGCATCGCCTCTGTCAGGTGACTGATGTGACCGGTATGCACATCAGTCACCTGACGGAGGCGGCCGTTGCCGCGGTCTTCCTAGGGTTCCGGCCATGACCAAACGAATCGAACCCTATTCAGCGATCGTGATGGCGGGCCTGGCCATCGCCTTTTCCTCCTGGGCGCTGCTCACCCTTCCCCTCCAGGGCGCCGTCATCCTCACGGTGGCCAGCGTGCTGGCCATGGCCGGCTGGCTCACCTTCAGCTACGCCCGCCCGGTGAAGTCCAGGAAAGTGATCGCCATCTACCTGTGCGCGGTGGGCTTCCAGCTCATCCACATGGCCGAGGAGTACACCGGCGGCTTTCCCCACGAGATCGTCGAGCTGTTCGACTCGCCACGGGACTGGCCGGAGAGAGAGTTCCTGCTCGTCTTCGTCTTCGGGTTCGGCGCGCTCTACTTCTTCGCCGGCGCGGGAGCGCTCTACCGGATCCGCGCGGCCAACTTCTTCCTGTGGTGGTACGCCCTGGGGGCGGGCCTGCTCAACGGCATCTCCCACTTCGTCTTCCCGATCATCAAGGGCGGTTACTTCCCCGGCCTGTACACCGCAGCCGGCCACTTCGTCATGAGCGGGCTGTTGATCTACTTCCTCGTCAAGGAGAACCGCGAGCTCAAAGCAGAGGAGCAGGAGCTCAAAGCCGCGCAGCAGGCGGCTCGGTCACCGGCCGGGTAGCGCTGAAGGAGCATGTGCGTCACCTGCGCACCGCCGCTCCATGGTCGTTTCGGATCACCATCTCGCCCGGTCGAGCTGCGGTCGGGCAGAAAGGAGCAAGCCATGTCGAAGACCGTGCTCGTCACCGGTGCCTCCACCGGAATCGGCCGTGCCACGGCGCTGCTGCTGGCCGGAGAGGGCTTCACCGTCTACGCCGGAGTGCGTAAGGAGTCCGACGGCCGGGCGCTCGGCCCGTCGGTCATGCCGATCAAGCTGGACGTCACCGACCCCGGCCAGATCGAGGAGGCGGCCGGTACGATCGATCGACTGGACGCCCTGGTCAACAACGCGGGCATCGGCGTCACCGGCCCCCTGGAGTTCGTCTCCCTGGACGCGCTGCGCCGGCAGTACGAGGTCAACGTGTTCGGCCAGGTGGCGCTCACCCAGGCCATGCTGCCGATGCTGCGCTCCTCGCGCGGCCGGGTGGTCACGGTCGGCTCGGTGGGCAGCTGGATCACCCTGCCCTTCGGCGGGCCGCTGTGCTCCTCCAAACACGCCGTCCGCTCCCTGAACGACGCACTGCGCATGGAGGTCAGGCCCTGGGGCGTCCACGCGGTCCTCATCGAGCCGGGCTCCATCCGCACCGCCGCCGTGGACAAGCTCGAAGGCGAGGTCGAGCCGCGCTTGGCCGCCATCGGGCCCGAAGGCAGGAGGCTGTACGGCGCCGCCTACCGGACGATGACCACCAACGGTCTGAAAGAGGAACGCTCCGGCTCCAGCCCCGACGTGGTCGCCCGCGCCGTCCTGCACGCCCTGACCGCTCGCAAGCCGCGTTCCCGCTACCCGGTCGGCAGGAAGTCCCGGCTGATGAGCACCCTCGGCCGCGTCCTGCCTCAGTACACCCTCGACGCCCTGCGCCTGCGCGCGCTGGGCCTGTCCTGAAAGGCGTCCATCACATGGCCCAGAACGCCATGCCCCGGCTCACCGGAACCGAGGCCCTGGTTGAGCTCGATCCCGTCTTCGCCCAGCTCGCCATCGGCGCAGGCCACAACCTGTGGGGCCTGGCCCACCTGACGGCGCGCGAGAAGGCCTTCGTCTGCCTCACCGCCGATCTCTGCCACCCCCACCTCGACCTTCCCCTGGCCATACACGTGCAGATGGCCCTGGCCAACGGGGTCGAACCCGAGGCCATCAGGGAACTCTTCCGCCACCTGGCCCCTTACGTCGGCTACCCCATCGTCGTCCCCGCCTTCCAGCGCCTGGCCGAGCTCGGCCTGCCCGCTGCGCAGGACACCGACCAGGTCGAGCCTGAACCGCTGACCGGCCCCCTGGCCCGCCTCATCCACACCTTGGAAGGGGCCGACCCCGGCCTGGCCGCCTTCACCGAGGACCAACTGGCCCAGCGCTGGGCCCGCCCGCACCTCAGCATCCGCGAACGCGCCCTCGCCTGCCTGGTCGTGGACGTCTTCTACCAGACACTCGGCCCATCCCTGCGCCTGCACGCCGAGCTCGCCAGATCAGCCGGAGCCACCGACGAAACCCTGCGCGACCTGGTCCGCGGCGTCGCCGAATTCAGCCTCCCGCGGGCCTGGGCCGCCGCCAGGGCTCTCCTGCCCGAAGAACCGAAGTAGACGATGGAAAGAAAAACCAGGACTGGTCGGTCGCGCAGCGAACCGCCTGCGACCCCGGCGGCCGGTCCCGAACGCCTGGATTCCGCGCTGCTCAAGCTCGCCGGCATCGTGGTGGTGGGAGCACTGGCCTCGTTGCTCGACACCGCGATCCTCAGCGTCGCCATCGACGGCCTCGGGCGGCGGTTCGACGCCTTACCCGCGACGGTGCAGCGGGTGTAGACGGCCTACCTGCTGGCAATGGCGATCCCGCTCACGGGCTGGTCGGTACGGCGGTTCGGCGCCAAGACGATGCGGATGTCGGCGCTTGCTGTTCTTCGTCAACGTGCTGGTGGCGACCCTCACGTTCTTGCCAGGAGCCTCGAACTTCGGGCCGATGCTCCTGCTGCCTCTGTACTACCAGCAGGTCCACGGCCTGACGACCGTCGAGACTGGGTTCATGCCGGCCCCGCAGGGGGCGGGTACCGCCCTGTCGCTGCTGATCGCCGGGCGGCTGAACGACCGCATCGGCGCCCGCCCTCTGATCCTGGCCGGGCTGGCCGTCACCGTCGTGGCGATTTCGATGGGACGCGTTCGTCGGTGTGCCCGGCGTCGGTCTGTATCTGTCCGGCGGTGAGCGAGACGAGTTCTCCGATGCGCAGCGCGCACAGTAGGAGCAGGGCGACCACGACCGCGGCCAAGGGCTTGCCGGGGTTCTTGATACCGGCGCGGGCGGTTCCGGTGGCGATGCTCTCGCGGTAGCCGGTGACGGTGCCCTCGGCCACGGCCAGCAGTGCCAGCCCAGGGGTGTGCCCGTCCAGCCAGCGCAGGAACGCCGCCAGATCGGCCAGTCGGGCCCGGCTGATGGCGACTGATTTGCCCGCAGTCGGCCGGGTCATGGCGGGAGGAGGGCTCGGCCGCGGAGGGCGCGGAAGGGCCCATGGCCGACTGCGGGGGAGGGGACCGAACGCGTCGGCCTCCCGGACGCCCTCCCACGCCTCCGCGGGCGCGGGCGCCTGGAACCGGCGCGCGCCCACGGGAGGGGCAGCGAACGGCACGCCCAGGTAGACGTGGACGCCTTCGCCGCTGCGGCCCCGGACGGTACCGGAACCGGTCCGCACGACGGGGGACGCCGACGGGTCTCGCATGCTCTCTCCTTCGTTCACGTGCTTGCTTCGGTCGTGCGCCGCCGCGTCAGAGGTCGAGGACGAGGCGGTCGCCCCGACAGCGGGAGACGCAGATCATCATGGTCTGGTTCGCCTGCTGCTCGGCGGCGGTGAGCACGGTGTCGCGGTGGTCGGCCTCGCCGGAGAGGATGTCGGTCTCGCATGTCCCGCAGGTTCCCGCGGTGCAGGAGTAGAGGACGGGAACGCCGGCGTCCAGGGCGGTGACGAGGATGCTGCGGTCCGGGGGGACTTGGAGGGTGAGGCCGGAGCGGGCGAGTTCCACCTCGAAGGCGGTGTCGCCGTCCTGCGCGGCTTCGACGGGCGTGAAGCTCTCGGTGCGCAGGGTGCCTTCGGGCCAGGCGGCGCAGGCTTCGCGTGCGGCGTCCAGCAGGCCGGCCGGGCCGCAGCAGTAGACGAGGGTGCCGGGTTCAGGAGGGCCGAGGAACGCGGCGAGGTCGAGTGGCCCCTGCTCGTCCTGCGGCGCGATGACGACCTGCCCGTCGTAGGAGGCCAGAGCCGCGACCTCGTCCAAGAGGGCCATCGTGGACCTGCTCCGGCCGCCGTACAGGAGCCGCCAGGCGGCTCCACGCGCGGCGGCCTCGCGGATCATCGGGAGCAGCGGGGTGATGCCGATGCCGCCGGCGAGGAACAGGTAGCGCTCGGCCGGTTCGAGGACGAAGTGGTTGCGCGGGCCGCGGACGCGCAGCCTCGACCCCGGTGCCATGGCGGTGTGGATGTGGGCGGAGCCTCCGCGGCCGCCGGGCTCGCGCAGCACGGCGATGCGCCACGCCGTCCCGTCGTCGGGCGGCCCGCACAGCGAGTACTGACGGACGGCCCCGGTGTCGAGCAGGAGGTCGATGTGGGCACCGGGGGACCATGCGGGGAGCACGGCCCCGCCCGGATCGCGCAGCGTCAGGGACACCACGGTGTCCGACTCGGCGCGCCTGTCGGCGACGACGAGCTCGTAGACGTCCTCTTCGGTGCGGACGGTCATCGCTCCTCCTTCGTCCGGTGGCCGGAAGGATGGGCGAACAGCCAGTCCCACATCTCGGCCGGGTCCTCTCCCGTACGCTCCGCGCCGCAGTGGCAGGTCCCGAGCAGCCGGTCCCCGCCGGGCGTCCAGGCGATGCGCACGACCTCACGGGTTCCGCTCATCGGGCGGCCAGCCCCGCGAGCATGCGGCGGGCGGCGAGCCCGCCAGCGTCGATGTTGATGCTCAGCTCCTGGTAGTCGGCGGGCTCGGCGTCC
The DNA here is from genome assembly GCF_039525175.1 of Actinocorallia libanotica. Classification (NCBI taxonomy): domain Bacteria; kingdom Bacillati; phylum Actinomycetota; class Actinomycetes; order Streptosporangiales; family Thermomonosporaceae; genus Actinocorallia; species Actinocorallia libanotica. The sequence continues at coordinate 42,391 of NZ_BAAAHH010000015.1, read as the reverse complement.
AGGGCGCGCTGGAGCAGGTTCAGGGCGTCCACGTCCTGCATGACGACGGTGTGGTTGAACTTCGCCAGGAAGTCGGTGACCTCCTCGTCCTCGGTGGCGAAGTCCCGGGAGACGGCCCAGAAGTCGTAGACGTGCCCGGGAGCGGACGGGGTGATCGCGTAGGTGATCTCGGTTCTGAAGACCGGTTCGTCCCGGCCGACGGGGCTGATGCGGCTGTGCAGCAGATACAGGCAGGGGGCGAAGTACTCGATGTCCTGGTGGCGGCGGATGCGCCCTTCGATGCCGGTGGAGCGGGCGTAGAAGGGCGGGCATTCGGCGTCCTCCATGTGCCGGGAGACGCGCACGACACCGGCCTCGGCGTCGACCTCCGTGGTGATCGGTGTCTCGGCCACCTCAGGGGTGCCGATGTAACCGCCGTGCAGGTACGTCTCGTGGGACAGGTCCATGAGGTTGTCGACCAGGAGGCCGTAGTCGCACGCGATGGGCTCCATGCCCTTCACCGTCACCCAGCCCGGCGCGGCCAGGTGCTCGGCGCGCGGGACGGCGGTCTCGTCGGCGAGCGCGGGGTCACCGATCCACACCCACACGAACTCGTCGATCTCGACCAGCGGGTAAGCGGCGACTCGGGCGGTGCGCGGGATGCGCGTCTGGCCGGGCACCGAGACGCAGGCGCCCTTGGTGTCGTAGGTGAAGCCGTGGTAGCCGCACACGACGGTGTCGCCGACCAGCGAGCTCTCCGACAGGGGATAGCGCCGGTGGACGCACCGGTCGGCCAGGGCAACGGCCCGCCCGTCCTCGGTGCGGTAGAGCACGATCGGCTCGCCGAGGACGGTACGGGCCAGCAGCTCCCGGCCGACCTCGTGCGCGTAGGCGATGACGTACCACTGGTCACGGGCGAAAGGGGTCATGATCTCTCCTGCCGGACGGTGCACCGAGGCGTCCGGCCGGTCGCGGGTGGGCGCGGGCGGGGGAGCCGCCCGGGTGCCGACCCAGCATCCGGAATCCGTGAGCCGCACCACAACGCGACTTCCGTGTGGCGGAAGTCCGGGATGCCGACGTCCGTCAGCGCTGCTGGGAGAGCCTTCGGGTGATGCCGAGCGCCGCCAGCCGGACGGCGGGCACCAGTGCCGCGACGGCCGCGGTGTCGGCCCCCCCCCCCCACCCCCCCCCCCCCCCCCCCCTGCCCGGACTCGTCCCGCACCGGGGCCGCCACCGACACTGCGTCGGTGGTGATCTGCCGGTCGCTGACGGCGCAGCCCGTCCGCCGCACCTCGGCCAGGATCCGGCGCAGGACGCCCGGTTCGGTGATCGTGTACGGGGTGAACGCGGCGAGCGGACCGTCGAGGTAGCGCTCCTGCTCGGCCGAAGGCGCGTGCGCGAGGAGCACGAGCCCGACCCCGGTCGCGTGCAGCGGCCAGCGCGCGCCGACCCGCGTCCGCACCCCTACGGCCGACCGACCGGCGATCCACTCGGTGAACACCGCCTCGCCGCCGTCCCGCACGGCCATCTGCACGTTCTCGTGGGTGGCCTCGTAGAGGTCCTCCAGGAAGGGGATGGCCGCCGCCCGCAGTCCCATGTCGTGCGGGAACGCCGCGGCGACCTCCCACAACCGCAGCCCGACCCGGTACCTTCCGTCCTCGCCGCGCTCCAGCGCCCCCCACTCCACCAGGGCCGCGGCCAACCGGTGCGCCGTCGGCAGCGGCAGCCGCGCGCGCAGCCCGATCTCGGTGAGCGACAGGTCCGGGTGCTCGATCCCGAACGCGCCCAGCACGTCGAGCAGGCGCGACGCGGCGGTCCGCGGCCCGGTGTCCTCGCTCATCGCCCCGCTTCCCGCCCCGCTCCGACCCTGCTTCCCCCGCTGAAGGTACCGGGTCCGGCCTCAAGAACCCGGCGGACACGAAGCAGGGACCGACGTCACCTCCCAGCACCGCGATCCGGACCGTGTCGAGGCCACATCCGACTACGCCATCGGCGCCCGGTACATCTGCCCGGGTGGCCGGGCCGTCTACTCGGCACTGGAAATGGCGGGACTGCGCTACCTGTACCTGACGGCGCACACCCCATGGCCGCCGACGAGATCGACCGCATCTACCGCGCGGGGATCCGGACCGTCCAGCTCAATTCCTTCGTCGCCACCGGCGCGAACGTCCATGACATCCACGGGTTCAAGCCGCTCCTCCAGGCCATCCCGCCCGTTCGCTCCCGCCGCGAGCCACGTCGGCGCCGCTCGGACAAGGTCCGCGCCGACAAAGCGTACGAGGCTGCTGAGCTGCGCAGATGGCTACGGCAACGGGGCATCGACTCCCGTATCACCCGCAAGGGCATCGAGCCCAAAGAGCGGTTGGGCCGACACCGCTGGAAGATCGAACGCACCATCTCCTGGCTGCTGAACCACCGCCGCCCGGCCGTGCGCTACGAACGCCACGGCGACCTGTTCACCGCGTTCCTCAACTCGCGATCATGCCGTGGCCAACGCTTCTCGTCGAGGATGAAAGAGGCCCACTGCCCCCAGACCGAATCAGGTAAAGCAGAGCCGCACACAATAGGAAGAGGTCGTCTTACGCGCTTGAGATTGCAGGATCTTCCAGATTCCGCGCTGCTACGGGATCGTGTAGCTGACGAGGACGGACAGGTCGATCAGGTTCGCAGCATTGCAACTGATCGCCAATGGCGTACCGAACGACGTCGTGCCGGCCGTGCCGACGCACAACGACTTCATTGTTGAGTCCCGGTTGAGTGTCGCCGCTGTGCCGCTGATGGTGATCGGGTAGCTGGTCGGAGCACCCTTTACCTGCGCTGCCCATGTCAGTGACTTGAGCACAGGCTTCTGCGCCGGTTCCTTCGAGCGTACGAGGTACGGTAGGTGTTGCTCGTCGATGGTCAGTGTGGTGGAACCGGTTTCCGACAGCTGCCACCATTCATTGGGGAAGCTGTCGCGAAGGCTGAATGCCACATAGAGGCCCTTGCGGCCAGCGGTCAGCATGGTTTCGTTCAGGATCGCGCCAAGGGCCTTCTCGGTCATGGTCCGGAATGTCGAGCCGCCCTGGCGAGCTGTATAACGGATGTGCAGGATCAGGTCACTGATCGTGTCGTGGTCGAACTGCGGGTAAGCCGTCGGTAGCTCGATCTGCCAAGTGCTGATCGCCCCGGCGCCTTCGAACGGCAGGTACCGCTCGTCGTGGAAGCTCAACTCGAACAGCCCGGAGTCGGACGCCGCGGTGCTCGTGGCGATGGAGGAGATGCTTCCAATGTTGTAGGCGAAGCGCGAATCGTTGCCGAGGTCTTCCGCGTACCTGTCCTTGTCGGTGACGGCGCCCTGCTTCGGGGCGGTGGACTTGCGGTACTTGTTTGCGACTAGCGACAGGGTCATGCCCACCGTCGTGTAGGGGCCAGCGTTGCACACCAGGGAGGTGGAGACGGTCTTGATGCGGCGCAGATAGTGGTCTGGGTGGTCGAGGTCGAAGGCGACCTCGGGCACCGTGACCGTCACCTTGCCGGTGGACTTCAGTTGCAGCAGGGCACCGGGGTCGAGCTGGGCCAGCGAGACGTGCTTGGTGAGCTCGTATTCGCGGATGTTGTTGTCCAGGTAGGCCAGCTCCATCCGCTTGATGTCGTGAAGCAGCGCATCGGCGGCCATCAGCCCCTTCTTCTGGCTGTTCCAGTAGCCGAAGGAGATGAAATCGTCTTCGCGAGCGAGCTCGTAGCCGTAGCAGCGCTCGGCCTTCTTGGCGGTATCGTAGGCCAGCTTGTACGCCTGGTAGTAGACCGAGCTGGCCTGGCCGATGATCCAGGTGTAGAGCTCCTGCCTGGTGTACTTGGTGAGCATGAACTTCTGCAGCTGCTGCGCGTTCTTGGTCTGCAGGTCGTGCGTCGCCAGGTCCTCGGCCAGCGTGTCGAGGTGCAGCTGACCGTTGGCGATCTGCTGTCGCACCTGGGTGAGGTCGCGCTCGGCAAGCGTCAGCTGGAACTGCCAGTCGTCGCTGCGCCGCTGGTAGCCGGCTTGCGTCGCGGCCATTCCAGCCGACTTGTCCGCGGTTCGGGTCAGGGACGACAGGACTGCTACTGCAGTCTCGGCCGCGCCGCCGATTCTCTCGCCGCCGGTTGAGACGGTCACTGTCGGCGACCCACCGAAGCCGGCACCGCCCGCCATGAACGTGGGGATCAGCTTCAGGCCTCCGGCGAGCGCGTATCCCAGCGCTACGGCTTCTTCACCCTGCAGGGACGCCGCGTTGAGGCCGGCTGCGGTGATCTCCCAGGTGTTCATGTAATCCTGGGAGGAGAAGAAGTCGATCCGCTCCTGGATGACGTCCTGGGCGCGGTTGAGCGCCTCTATCGCGCCATGGGCCTCTTCGATCGTCGCCAGCTTCACGGCGCGCATCGCGTTGAGCACGGCGATCTCCTGCTGGTCGCGCAACCGGCCTAGCGTCTCGCTGTCCTTCTTCTCCAGCGCCGACAGCAGCCCCGCCCCGAGGGCCGCGACATGCTGGGTGAGTTCGGTGGCTTTGGCGGTCATGGTGGTGAACCGGTAGTGCGGCAGTGGCGCGCCCAAGCCAGCGAGGAAAGCGGAGACGTCCAAACCGGCCGCGGCCGCCCGGACGAGCGCTCCCGGGTCGATCGGTGGTGAGAACAGTGAGAGCGAGGCTGCGACCCCGTCGATGTTCTGGCAGTTGCGGATCTTGAAGAGCCGGTCGGCGACCAGGTCCCAGGTCTCGAGCAGCTTCTCGTTAGGTGGGATGCAGAAGTACAGGGAGGTCAGCGTCGTGGGGGGCGGTGGCAGCTCGGCGTCCTGGTGTGGCGGGACGTTCGGGTCGGGCACGAGGGTCTCCAGGTCGAGCAGCGCATTGCTGAAAATGTCGATCTCGCCGCGGAGCTGGTTGTAGGTCATGTCGGGCATGGGCACGGCCGGCGGGACGATGCGTGGCTTCGGGCCGAGCAACGTGCTGGCGAGGACGTAGAGCTGGGTCGCCTGGTTCACCGACTCGCGGGTGAAGCGCCGGAAGAGGTTGTCGCCCCAGTCGACGAGGTTCTTCACGTAGTTAAGGACGATCGCCATCTGGTACGCCACCGGCCGCGACCGAGCGACGACGTCGGGCTTGAACGGATTCTCCCGCCACTGGGACACCGCGAAGGCTAGATCACTGATCGTCGACGCGGACGGATCGCCAGCAATCGTGTTCATCACGATGTCGATCCGCTCGGCGAGGTAGTTGGTGGCCGTCTTCTCGTAGAACGGCTTGGTCACCCAGAACCGGCGCGGCGCGGGCGCGCTCCCGGCGCCGACCGGGTTGAAGATGTAATGGAACCAGTTCTGCGCCTCCTCGAACTGCTGGTCCTGGCCGAGCCGCATCGCGATGTCGAACGGGAGATGGAAGAACAGCTCCCAGTTGTAGGAGGAATAAGCGCCGCCGAGTTCGAAGTCGACGTTCTCCCGCGGATACGGCTGGATCACCAGTGCACTGGGTTGGTAGGTCGCCGCGAAGTCAAAGCCGGTGTCGGTGAGCTGCAGGGAGCGCTCGAGCAGCGCGGGGATGCCCCCGCCGTTCAGCCGCTGGCGGAACAGGCACGCGAGCGGGTGGTAGAAGTTGCGCACCTGCAGGCCGTAGCGCAGTCGCCAGTATGCCCGCAGTTCGTCGAGGATGGCCAGGTAATCGGGATCCTGCATGGCCTGCTTGACCAGGTCGGCCAGCGGGACGGACGGGTCCGTCTGGTGTTTCACGAGGTACTTGGTGACCAGGGCGATGATGTCCTCAACCAGCCGCAGGGTATTCGACACGGTCTTCTTGCGCGCGTCGATCTCCTGTTGCGCCTTGGCGTAGGCAAGGTCGTAGGCTAGCCCTGCGTCCTCTCCTTGCTCCCGGTCCGGGTGCCGACGGGTGTGCGGGTAGAAGCCAGGGACAAGCACATAGTCGCGCGCGTAGTCGCCGAAGAAGTACGGGAGCAGGGTTCCCAGCGGCAACGGCATCCGCCGGTCCTGCGTGCCGCGGTTGGCGTACTGCGCCGCCCAGAGCTGGATGAACAGTACGATCCAGTCGAGGATCGTCATCTGCAGCGGGTAGGTGACCTCGAACAGTCCGGCAGGGGTTCGGTCGAAGATGCGTTGGGGGGTCTGCCCGGCCATCTGCTGGATGGCGAGCTCACCGCCCTGCTCGGCGACGTGCTCCATGAACCGCCCGGAGTCCAGATCGGTGTGCGCGAAGCGAGGGAACAGCCAGCTGGGCATGCTGCCGCCCTGGTGTGCCTCGGGCAGCCCCTTGCAGCCGGTAAGGGCGAACGAGCCGAGGAAGGAACCGTTTTCGAAGCAGGAGATGGCCTGGTTCGCGCCAAGGCTCCAGACGAGCATGGTGAACTCGGTCTGGTCGGGTAGCGACTGGTGGGCGAACCAGCCGGTGTAGAGCGCCGTGTCGCTGACCCGCTTCTCTCGCCATCGACCGTCGGTGAACTCACTCATCGCCAGCTGGACTTTCCAGCGCTGGTCGGGCTTCTGAGTGCTCTGCCCGCCGGACAGGCTGTCCGGGTCGGGGACGTCCGGCGGATCCTCGTCGTCCCTGGGCTCCTTGGTGAATTCGGGCCAGGCGAGGGTGAGCCGCGAGTTCCGGGAGAACGCGAGCAGCTGCTCGCCGGTGATGTCCAGCGGCACCTTCTCCCATGGCGTCCATGCGCGCTCCTGTTCGAACTGGCGGTGGTAGTACACGGCCGGGCTGCCGCCGCGGGTGCGCGCGAAGACGTGCTCGACGTGAGCCTTGGTGTCGTAATAGGCCGTCATGACCTCAACGTGGGCGATGTCGTCGAGCGCCTCGAGGTAGCCGTCGGTCGCCTGCTCGACCGCGGCGTCAGTGAGCATGTCCTGCTGCAGCGTGTTCTCCAGATCCAGGAACAGTTCAGACTTGTCGTCGCGTAGTTCCGGAGAGATCCAGTTCTCCGGCCAGAGGAAGATCTTGCGGTTCGACTCCCAGACCCGGAAGTTCGCCATCCAGTCCCACTGCGCCCAACCGTCGTCCTGCCCGACGCTGGCGGCGCTGGCCGGCTCCAGTCCCATCAGGCAGCGCATGACGAACAGCTGTACGGTCGCGTGCGCCTGCGCGATGCGTGAGGTGCTCATGCAGGCGGTCATCTGCGAGTCGATGAGGAAATAGTCGTAGAGATCGTCGATGGATCTGAGGTCGGGATTGTCGGCGAGTAGGAAGGCGACCAGCGCATCCCGCTTGGACTCGCGCAGCGGGTCTTGGATCTGCTTGAGCACCCCCAGCCACTCGGCGTCGGCGTACCGGGACTTCAGTGCCAGACGCATGGCCAGCGCGTCGGGCAGCGCGAGCACCGGCTTGCTGACTTGGACGGCGGTCGGGACGTCCAAGCCCAGAGTGCGCAGCATTGTGACGGTCTTGAGCAGATCGGTCACCGTCTGCGGATCGCGGTAGCGCGTGATGTCCGGTGTGGACAGGCACAGGTGACCGTCCAGCGCGATGAGCAGGTCGGCGTCGGTGCCGGTGAGAGTCGCTAGGTAGGCCAGCAGGTCAGTGGTCGCTGACTGCGCCAGCACCAGGTTGAAGAATCCGTTCACGGTATAGGGCGCGTTCGGGTCAGCGGGGTTCGCCACGTCCGGGTAGTCGGCAAGCAGGACGAGCCAACCCCGCATCTGTTGCCACGCCGCGAAGCCGCTGGCCGGCTGGCCGACCGCGTAGGGCAGATGGTCCAGCTCCAGCCACCCTAGGGCCGTGGCATTGGCGAGCAGCCAGGTGGTAGTCGGCGTCGGTTGTTCGAGCTTCTCGATCGCCACCGCGATAACGTGCAGGAGCTGGATCGCGCGTTGCTGCAGGTCGGTGGTGGCCGACGTGGAGGCGTCGTCCAGCAGCACCTCCATCAGCGTCGGGTTGCCGGCCGCCACCGGTTCCTTGAGTTGTGCCGTGGTCAGCAGGGCACTGGCGGGGTCCTCTTCGACTGCCAGAGCGGTCGCCACGGCCGTGACGAGTGCGGCCTCTCGGGCGGCCCGGTACAGGTACTCGCTGACCGCGGCGGCGACTGCGGCGATCACGGCGTTCTCCTCCGCGACCCGCGGGCGCGCTGCGGCCGCGCGCGTGGCGAGCGCAGCCTTGATCGCGGTTGTATCGACGTGGTCGGCGAGAGCCGCGTCGACGAACGCCGACTCAGTCTGCGTGGGGTCGGTCCAGTCGTCGGTGAGTAGGATCTGCAGCCGCGCGAGGGTCGTCGCGGTGATGCCGGGAAGCTTCGCGAGGAAGGGACGAACAGCCGCGGTGTTCTCTGTCGGGGTGCCGTCAGCCGAGGGGGCCAGCGTGTAGGAGGCCTTGGCGGCGCCGTAGGTGGCATGCAGGTCGGCCAGCAAAGCGGTGATCGTCGTGGCCGGCAGGTCGCGGGTGGCGAGGTCGGACGCCTCGTGCCGCAGCAGGTAACGCCAGGTGGCGATGGGCAGCGCCGACCCGCGCATCGCCGTTGCCGCTCGCGCGAACGCAGCCAGCTCCGCCGCCGAGGCACGTGAGTCGGCTCCGGTGATCGCGGCGAGGTCGGTCACCTCGCCGATCGACAGTCCTAGCGCGAAGGCGATCCGGGACAGGCCATAGGCGACACTCAGGCTGGCGGCGGTCAGAGCCGGGTCCGTCCCGGCGGCACCGATGAGCAGATCGGAGTCGGCGGGGCTGGTCCCGAGCGCGAGCCCGAGGAACTTGCGGACCGAGGAGAGCTTGATGCCGGTGCCGGGAGTCGCCGCCTCGGTGCTCTCGTTGGCGTGCACCGCATCGGGCAGGAACCGGGGGTCGACCGATCCGACGCGGATGGGATCGAGGAACGTCGTCGCGTAGGCGCTGGTGGGGTCGTCTACATTCAGCGTTTCCAGGATGTCGAGGATCCCGTCGATCGGCAGCGCCAGCAACGTTGCCGCCTCGGCTAGCCGGGTGAACGCGATCAGGCAGCTGTCGTCGAGCGTGCCGGCGCCCCCCGCGTTGCTGCGTATCGCGCGGCCGAGGGTGGCGTTGCTCCAGCCTGTGGCCGTGCGTACCCGGATGAAGCGGTGGATTCGGTCGAGTGCGGTGTCGTCGAGGTTGACGATGCGCTTCTGGGCGAGATCGGCGCTGGAGTCGAGGTGCTGGACGAACAGATCCTGGCCACCGTCGATCCACTCCAGTTCAAGCAGCTCCAACAGGTCCTGGTAGGTGATCCCCGCCCGGGTGACGAAGGTGTCGACCATCGCGAGGGTGGCGGCGGCGGGCGATGCGGGTGTGTTCCAGATCGTCGGCTGGTTCGCCGGATCGGACGTGGTGATCAGCGACCGCTGCCCGTCGCTGAGCCCGAGGCGTTCAGCGGCGATGGTAGCGTCGGACGGCGCTCCCGCGGCCTGCAGCCGGCGCATCAGGTCGGCCCGGTCGATGTCGAACTGGGCGAGATAACGCCGTGTCTCCTGATGGGCCAGGTCGAACGGCAGGGTGAAGCACCAGGTGCTCGCGGCGAGAGCCTGATAGGCGGTTTCCTTGAGATACTGCGGGGCGGCGGCGCGTTCCGCTTCGTTGCCGAACGTCTGCCGCAGCACCCGGATGAGCCACTGGCCGGCGTCGGGCACGATACCGGCGACGGCGGCTGCGCCGCGGGCCACGAACACGCCGTCCAGGTCAGGCCCGTATACGACCGCCTCGTCGGTGAACGCCAGCCCGGCGCCCTGCAGTGCGGTCAGCAGGGGCGCCGAGATCGGGCCGTCCGCGACCGGGCCGTTGTAGGCCAGCCCGGCCTCGGGCGCGATGGCCTCCTCCAGCAGCTCGCAGACCATGTCCAGGTAGGGGATGGAGGTGTTCGTGTTGGCGCAGTTGAGATCGGTGACGACCAGGTCGGGACGTCGCGACAGCAGCACATCACGGGCGCCCTTCAAGGTGACCGCTGGAGAGGTCGTGGTGTCGACCACCAGGCGGTCGCCGAGGAACTGCAGCAAATCGACCAGGTACGCGGCCGCACCGTGCACCGATCGACAGTCGACGCACTCGCACATGTCCATGGCGGAGAAGAGGCTCTTCATGTTCGGGAAGTCCTTGACCACCGGCTCCAGGAGCGCTGGAGCAAGCGCCATCGCCGGCAGCATCGTGGCGGCCGCGGCGCCCTGCAGCTGACCGGCCAGCAGCAGGCTGCTCGCATGGATGTCTGCCGCCGTGCGGTAGGCGCGCAGCGCGTCCGGGGCGGGCGCGCCGCTCCGCACGAAGTCGCGGACGAATCGTTGTCGGCCTTGCCGGACGACGCCGCTGGCGGAGGTGATGCCAAGGCTCAACAGCGCCTTGGTGCGATCATAGTTCGGCGCCAGCCTGTATACCCGCTGCGCGGTTTGCAGCGCGGCCCGGACGTCGGCATCCACCGGCCGGTCGTGCTCGGCCAGCAGGGCCCGCGCGTTGCCGCGGGCCAGATCGAAGTCGGGGTTGGCGGCGAGCACGTCGGCTACCGCCTGGGCGTGCGGCAGTGGCGGCTGGTCGTCACGGTCGAGCCGGACGGCGAACGCCGTGGTCGGAAACCGCCTGGCCATCCGCGCTTCCATCGCCGCACCGGTTCGGTCGGCCACGTGCGGGTCGGTATTGTCGACGCTGCCGACCGCGGTGGCCCAATCGGCCGCGCTCAGCTCGGCCAGCCGGTGTTCGTCTCCGTTGCCGGTGATGCCGAAGCTTTCCCGCACAGTACGGATGAGTGCGGGGTCGCCGCCGAGCAGCTCGGCCAGGGTCAGGTCGCCCAGCACCTCACCGGCCTGCGGGTCGGACGGGATCAGCTGCAGCTCCTGCAGCTTGCCGAACACGCTGGGCAGGTCGCCGAACGGGTCGGCATCGAGTACCGTCTGCAACTGCCGGTGCAGGTCAGACCCGGCGAAGTGGGCGAGCTGTGCGCGCAGTACGCGCTGCCGCTCCTTGCGTGCCCACGCACGGGCCTGCTCATAGTGCGGGTCCAGCTGGATGAGGATGTCGGGCAACTCGTCGCTGAGCCGTTGCGGAACGCGGAAGGTTCGCACCGCGGCGTGTACCGCCGCCTCGATGTCCGTTCGCGGGAGCAGGACGATGTCATTGAACAGCGGCTCGGTGGGCGTGCTGACCGTGATGTGCAGCCGCGGAGTGAGCGACGGCCAGTGCTGGACCGCGGCGAGTACTTCTTCGGCGAACAGCGCGTAGAAGAAGTAGGCAGGGATGCCGGTCTCGCGAGCGAGTCGGTTGCCGACTATCACCCAGCTGACCCGGTCGCGGTCGAATCCGCTCTCGCCGGCCAGGAAGACGACGTCCTGCTGCTGGTCCAGGTCCGCCCAGTCGTACTCGCCCAGCAGCGGCTCCAGCGTTGAGACCAGGTGCTCATACTCGCTGCGTTCCGGCACGGTCTGCACCGCGAGCCGCACGGTGATCGATACCAGCGCCGGCGCGTTGAACACGGTCTCTTCGATCGGAGGGTCGTATACCACCTGCTGGTCCACCCGCACTTGCACGTAGATGTCCGGGCGGTTCAGTTCGAGCTGCCAGGACCGCTCCGGGGAGTAGCGCACGAAGTAGAAGCCGTGCTCGTCGGTGTCGACCTCGCCGAGCTGCTGGCCGCTGCGAAGATCCCGATCGATGGTCCGCACGATTGCTCTGTCGACCGGGCGCTCGTCCGGCCCGAGAACGAGACCAAGAACGTATCCGTACTGCGGCGCGTCGTACTCCCGCAGTGCGAGTTCGGTTTCGCTGTCGGCGGCGCCCGTGGCGGGAAGGCCCAGGCGCCGCTGGATGGCGAGCAGCTCATGCCGCGTGCTGGCACCGAAGAAGCCGTGCACAAGCTCGCCCGGCTCGATTGCGGCATCGAGGTCGAGCATCCGCGCGTGCAGGGCGCGGACATCATCGCCAGAGAGCCCGACGGAGAGCGTGCGATAGCGATCGGTCACGGTTGAGCTCCCATGCGCGTCTTGGGTCAGAATCCGAGCTTGTCGATCAGGAACCAAGCCAGTTTGTTCTCGTTCTTGTAGGCAGGCTGCTTCGGGTCGTTGGGGATCACCGAGGAGATCAGCTTGTCCTGCGCGTCCAGCGACTTCGACAACCCGTTCGACGGCGAGAGGTCAACGCCGAATGCAGCCTTGGACGCCTTTTCAATGCCTTTGTCGGCGAGCCCACCGCCCGTGTAGCCGACAGAGAAGGCCTCACCGACCGGCCCGCAGTACATCGCCACGCCGGCGACGAGATCACCGCTGGCCACCAGCCGGTCGCTGTTGTTGTTCGCGGTCGCCAGGTCCACCGCGGCGAGCCCGACGCCCAGTGGTTTGGCCACCTCACCGACGACCTTGACGACCGGCTTGACCACCTTCACCACCGGAGCGGCGACCTTGGCAGCCTTGGTCGCCGATCGCAAGAGCGCTCCGGCCTCCTTCACCTGGGGTGCGACGGTCTTTGCCGTGGGCGCCACCGCTTTGGCGGCCTTGGCCAGCGCGTTCGCATCCTGCGCGATCGGGGCGGCCTTGCGGACGGCACTGGCGTCCTTGGCGGCCTTGGTGACCTCGGCCGCGTCCTTGGTCACCTCGCTGACGGCCGTCGCGTCCTTGGTGACCTTCGCCGTACCAGCTGCCACAGGCTTCGCGTTGTCCACTGCCTTGGCGACCGTCGTAGCGTTGTTGCCGCCGCCCGTCGTCTTGGTGATGGCGGAGGTACCCCTGGTGGCATCGACAGTTCTGGCCGCGTCGTTGGTCGCGGTGGTGGCGGTGCTCGCCGGCTGCTTGAACAGCTCGAGTTGCTGCGGGCCACCGGTAGGCGCCGCCTTGGCCACCGGCGCGCTCTTGGGTGCGGCCGGCTGGTCGAACGGTAGCTTCAACTGGTGCTCGGTCTGGACACCGGGCATCTTCAGCTGCTCACCGATCAGCCCGGGTGGCGGCTTCGGCGCTGAGGGTTTCCACGCGGCGGTCGCCGCCCACGGGTCCGTCTTCGGCGCGATCTTGCCTCCCGCCGTGACCGGCTTCGGGCCGATCGCGTTGGTGGAGAGCTTGGGCTGCCCTTTCGGTGGGTTATTTACCGAGACGGTTGTTCTTCGTTCGACTCTGGCGAATTCGCCGCGAGCCTTGGCGGCTTGCGCATCGGCGCGCTCGCCGACCGACTGCCGGGCGTTCAGGTCGGGTGCCTGAATACCGACGTCAGAGACGGTGCCGATCTTCTGGCTCCACATCGGCGTTTCGGGGGAGTGGCCCAAGACATAGTTCGCTGGCGCACCGCCCCACAGCCTGGAAAGTTCCTTTGCGAAGTTGTAGTGCTTTGCTTGGAAGTTGCCACTGCCGGTCGCCTTGACCGGGAAACGCAATCCCTTGGACTCGGTCAGGAACATCTGCACCAGCGGGAGTTCATCGCCCAGACCGGTGGGATCGATCCGCGACACCGGGTTGTCGCCGGAGTAGGAGTATCGGTTCACCCCATCGATCAGGCCGGCGGGGTCAGGGCTGAGCCAGCGGCCGAGCCAGCTGCAGTAGTAGCGCGCACCGAGCAGGTAGTAGCCCGTTTCCTCGTCCTTCTCCTTGCCGAGGTAACGGTAACGCCTCGTACTCGCCGCAGCCGCGCCTCTCGCCAGCCACAACGCCGTTGTGCCGAACGGGTGGTACTCCTCGTAGGCGATCACCGCTCCGGTGTCGTCGCACTCCACCGCGCTCGACCCGAGCAGGTCGGCGAGTTGGTACCGCACGCGCGGAGTGCCGTCGAAGCCGGGTCGGTCGGCATCGAACACCAGCGTCTCGACCAGCGCGAGCGTGCGCTTGCCATCGAGCACGCGCACGGTGCGCCGCTCGAACACCAGGGCGTTGGACCGGTAGCGGCGGAAGATCTCAAGATCGCCCAGGTAGATCCGCTCTTCGCGGAGCCCGCCGTTGCGCTGCCAGATCTTGCGGACACGGTTCCCGCTACCGTCGTACTGGTAGGTGCAGGTGCCGCCGCCGCTGAGGTCAGCGCCGACCATGCGGCCGCGGTGATCCCAGGTGAGAGCGGCGAGGTTCGGCGCGCGGGTGGTGTTGCCGGCCATGTCGTATTCGAACATCGCCGAGTAGGGGCCTGCGTCCGGATCGCCCGGCAGTTGGTGCGAAGCAAGGCGGTTGGTGTTCGGCGTGTAGTCGCAGTGCCGGGTCCAGCTCAGAGCGGTATTGGTGTGCGCCATCCGCAGGATGTTGCCGACGCTGTCGTAGGTGTAGCTCTCGGTATAGGCGCGAAGCGCGTTGGTGTCGTTGGGATGCGGCAGGGACGGTAGTGCCGGTTCGGACCTGTTCGGCTGTTGGTCGAGACTTGCGTGTTCGCGACCGGTGGCGGTGCGCAACCGGTACGTCGGGTCATAGGTGAACAGCGCGCCTGGGGCCACCATGGCGCTGGCGAAGAAAACGTGTTGGGCGGCGGCATCCCGAGTTTGCACGACGTTACCCACCGGATCATAGGTGTAGCTGAGGTCCTGGATCGTGGTGTTGCCGACGCGGCTGGTGATCGCAATCGGCCGCCCGGACAGCTCGTCGTAGTCATGCCGGACGATGACGCCGTTGCCATGGTGGACGGCGATCCGGCGCCGTCGCGCGTCGTGCTCGGTGGCGGTGACCAGCGGAGTGTCGGCGGAGGTGCCTGCGAACCTGCCGGTGACTGTGGCGAGCGAGCCGCCACGGTATCCGAGTGCGAACTGGGTGCCTTCGGCCAGGTTCTGGACCAGCACGCGGCCGATCGCGTCGAAGGCGGCGGTCGTGGTGAAGGTCTCGGCGCTGAGCAGCGGCGCGGCCGCGGCGTCCAGCGCATTGAGCGGCTGCCCGACAAGCCCTGACCAGTCCGGCATGGTCGGGTCGGCGAGCAGCTGCCGGGTTCCTTCCACGACATTGCCCCCCAGATCGAAGCGCTCGACCCGGGACAACCCGGCATCGTCGTAGCGGCGGTGCACCTGGCCGAGGAGCCCGCGGGCCGCCGCCTGCGGGTGCGCTTCGCCGTAGACGGTGTATTCGGCGACGCGCTCGGTGTTGCCGGCCGGATTGCGCACGAGCAGCTGGGTTTGCCGGCCGAGAAGGTCGTAGCGGCTGGTGACGACGTGCCCGACCGCGGTGACATGCCGCAGGTGTCGACCGGCGGCATCGGGAAGGACGAGCTGGGTGCCGGCATCGATGCTCTCGGTTCGCAGGATCCGCCCAGCCGCGTCCCGCAACTGGCCGCCGACCCGGATCCCGCGGGCGTCGTACACCTCGTACATTTCCCCGGCGAGATCCAGTGCGAAGCGCGTCTCGTACACGCCCTCAGCGCCGTTGTCCGCGCGGGTGCGCACAATTCGGCCGAGCGCGTCGCAGAGCTGGACGAGCGGTGTGTTCGCGTGTGCCGCGGCGAGGGCCGCCGCGCGCTGCTCCGCGGCGCTCGTCGCCCCGCCCTGCCGCGCGAGGTACCAGTCGCTGGACAGCACGGTGTCGTTGCGATCGGCGTTGATCTGGTGCCAGGGTCCGATCTCGACGGTCTCCACCGTGCCGTCCGGATGGTCGACCCGAACCAGCCGCCCGAGCGCGTCGTAGCTACGCCGCTGCAGCACGCTGTGCTTGACCAGGGCGTCGGCGGTGTCGAAGCCGGCGGTGGTGGCGAAGTACGGCTCGTACTGTTCGACCGGGTGGCCCTTGTTGTCGAAGACCGTGCGACCGGTGCCGATCCACCGCGGGTTCGGCGTGGTGTCGACGCTCACCACGCCGCCGGTGCCATCGTCCGCCCATGCCTCACCTGGTTCGCAGGAGGTCTTCGTCATCGCTATCCGGCCGAACCCGTCGACGAACAGGCGTTGTTCCTGGCGGGGCGCTGCTGGATCGCCGTGCTTCTCCCTGATCGCCGCGTGCGACCAACACGGTCCGTTGCCGCTGTACCAGGCATCATCGCCGTAGGCGAATGTGGCGCCGGGCAACGTATCCGGATCGCCGCTGCCGTCCGGGCCCTCCCGCCAGTTGCGGACAACCCGGCCAAGCGGGTCGAACTCCACCCGTTGCCACACGCCGTTGGCATCGGTGGCCTTGCAAGGCGTGAGGGTGCGGTAGTCGTTGTCGAACTGGCGGGTGTTCAGCGACAGCGGTGCGGTCGTGGAGGCGGCCGTGGCGACCACCAGCAGGTGATGGCTGTCCCAGGTGACCGTCGAGGTGTTGCCGAACGGTGTGGTGTGGCTTGTCGGCAGGTAGCAGGCGGCTGCGGAGTATCCGCGGACGCCATCGGTGATCCACCAGTGCCCGTTGATCTGCTCATACCCACCCTCGTTGCTGAGGATCGCCGGGGTGGCGAGACCGCCGAAGGTCGACGTGATCAGGTCTGGGGTGAGGGCGAAGCGCAGCACACGGCGGATGAGCGCGCGCCGACCCAGCTGAGGAGCCGGCAGCGCCGAGGACAGAGCGTCGTTCCAGTACTCGTAGCGGGTTGCGGAGCGCAGCCGCTTCTCGGCCAGGCCCGGGGTGGCCGCGGCACTGAAGTCGCGTTCGGCGAGCGTTGGCAGCAGCGCGGCGAGGGCGGCCGGGTCGTAGCGACCGAGCGGTGGCACCGAGAGGTTGGTGATCTCGTACTCGCGCACCGCGGTCGGGTGTGAGACGAGGTACGCGGTACTGCTGTCGGAGCTGGACAGGTCGGTGACCGTCCAGGTCATCAGGACCTGGTTCTGCTCGTCGATCTGCGGCACTCGACGGCGGTAGGCCACGCTCGCCGTGGAGTTGGGCGTGCCGTGGGCGTCGGTGCCGAGCGTGAGGTCGTGGGTGATCCGGGGGTCGTCGGTGGTGCGCTCGTAGTGGGTGGTGATCGACTCGAGTGGCTCGACCCGGAAGACGGCGGGACACGCCACGTCACCCGGCTGCAGCTGACGGACCCGCGGCCGTGTCTGCGTCACCATCACTGGCGTGTTCGGGCCGCCGTCGTCGACCCATGTCTCGGTGCGCACGGCTCGGCCGGCGAGCGCGCGGGCAGCCTGCGCGAACTCGCGTCCGCCGGTGATGCCGACCCGATCCGCGCCGGTGAGGGTCGGAGCCTTGATATCCGCGGTGAAGGTGCCGTCTTGACGGTCACCGGGCAGCCCGGTGGCGAACCATTCACAGGTGCGCACGGTCGGCAGGTCGAACGCCTCTCCGCCGATGCTCTCCGCGTCGACGGTCTCCGCGTAGCCGAAACCACGCGACTCGCGCTCGACCGGGTCGGACCAGGCATCGCGGTAGGTGAAGCGGGTGACATGCCTGGTTTCCGACACCTCATCGTCGACTTGGACTCGGCTGACCACCACTGCGGCGGAGCTGGTCGTGCCGCGCCAGGGACCACCGCTGCGGGCAGCCGCGAGTTGCTGGCGCGCCGAGGTGTCATATCCGAATGTCGTCCGTGCGCCCATGTTGTTCACGATCGTTTGCAGACGATGCGGCGGACCCTGCACGGCGAGGTCCAAATAGCGGCCGGCTGGCGCGGTCGGCAGGGACGAGGTCCAGACCAGGCAGGGCGTGCCGGCGCCGAGCAGGTCGAGGAACTGCACCTCGCCGAGCGAGTCCACCCGCGGCACCTGGGCCAGCGTCTCGGGCGCGGACCATGAGGTGCCGTGGTGGTTGCGCCACGCCGTGATGGTGTGGTCGCCAAGGTAGAGCAGGTCGGCGGTGCCGGTGCCGTCGAGGTCGGCGAAGCGGATCCGCCCGCCGTCGGGCGGGTGTCCGAGCGCGAGCGTGCCGGTCATCGTTACCCGGGCGCCGTACCGTCCCCAACCGAGGTTGGGCCAGTAGTCGACCCGTCCGTTGCGCACACGGACCAGATCCTGCAGGCCGTCACCGGACATGTCGACGCAGAACCATTCGTGCGCGGAATCGGCGGCAGGTGGCCGGGGACCGTCCCGTTCGTCAGCCGCAGTGACGATCGTCCTGGTGGCGCCATAGCCGACACGGCCGAGTGACTCGGTCCACCGGATGCCATCGGCCCCTCGCCGTACGAGGTCGGCCAGCCCGTCACCGGTGACATCGAGCCGCTGCAGGTGTGGTTCGGCGAGGTCGGTGACCGCGCGGCTCTGGTGGGCCTGGTAGCGGTCCCAGTTCCCGTCCGGCTGGCGGACGGCGGTACCGGACAGCCCGCCCTCCTCGGCCGCGATCCCGATCCGGCCCGTGCCGTCGACATCGCGCAGCCCGGTCGTGCCTGCCGCCGCGGTGGGTGGCAGCTGCGGTACGGGCCGAGGCGGGTCGTAGCGACCGCCGCCAGCGGGTGACTGGTACCACCAGCCGCTGGGTGTGGTGGTCAGAACACCGGGCAGACCGTCGCCATCGAGGTCGACGAAGTGTATGTGCGCTCCGTCGGCGCGCAGCGATAGCGGGACCTCCTTGATCTCGTCGGCGATCACCGGGTCGAGGTAGCCGAATTCGACCGGTGGCAACGCGGCGGTGTCGTAGGATGCGCCGGTCCAGCGGTAGCCCACCTGCCGCAGCGAGGTCAGCCGGGACACCGCAGTGTCGTGAGTGAGCTCGACGGTGCGGACGAGTCGCGGAGCCGGGCCGAGACCCATCGCGGCGCCGAAATCGTGAAAGACCATCAGGCGGCGCAGCCGACGATAGGTCCGAACCTCAAACCCCGCTGTGTAGACGCTGTAGGCATCGTCCCGGGCGGGCCACGAGCGCGCCTCCGTCGGCTCCAGGTCATGCTCGCCGTAGTCGAGCACGACGAGAATGCGTGTGCTGGTCGGGTCGTCCGGTACCACGTTGGCGTAGCGGATGCGCTTGAGGTAGCGGTTGGGCTGGGCCGATGCCTCTGGCTCGAGCCGGTGCTGCTCACCTGGTTGGGGCATGACGTTGGCGGTGTCCTCGCACTTGTACTCATAGGCCGCGACATTGCCCAGGCTGTCGCGAACCTCATCGAGCAGCCACTCGCTGACCCGCCGACCCGATGGGTCGCCGGGATCGGCGATACGAGAGTTAGACGCGCGGCCGAAGGTGCACGTGACGTTGTCGGCGTCGGTGGTGCGCCAGAACGACACACCTCCGGCGGTCGGTGTGCAACGCTCGATGCGGGTGCGGGTGTCGTCAGTGCGTGGCCGGTATCGGCGCACCTGATGCGGCGTCCCGTCGATGCTCTCAGGTTGCTCGACCGCCTGCCATCCACCCTTGCCGTCGGGCTCAAGGCTCGGCACGAGATCGTCGTGACCGGGGAGCGTGAACACGTCTTCGTCGTTGTAGGCGGCCAGCCGCTTCGCGCCGCGCCGGGTTATCGCTGGCACGGACAGGCTCCAGCCGTATCCATACGCTGAACGTGTTCCGCCGGTGTGGTTGAGGCTGAGTTCGGCTGTGCTGGAGCCGCGCCCCGGACTGGTGGCGATGGGGACCGAGACGCTCAGCGCGCCGGTCTGCGTGTTGACGTTCCAGTGCTCACCCATCGCGCGGACGACCAGCCCTCCGCGCGGAAGCTCAGGTGAAGGGAGAAACGTTTCGTCGGCCGCGGCTCCGACTGGAATGGCAGATGGCGTTCTCACAGGCGCGTCACCCTGCCCGTACAAGAAAGCGATAACCCAGCACAGAACAAGCCCCAGCTTCGACGGGCAGCCCGACTTCAGCGAATAGCAACACGCGGCCCATACCGTACATCGCCGCCTCCCGCTAACATTAAGAGAAATGCTCTGGTCGGAGCCCTTCGTCGCGGAGTTGGTCGGCACCGAACCGGCCTTTGAGAATCCCCCATGGCATGGACGGCTACGGCGCGTGCATCGGGTGGCCGTCTGCGAGGCGTGGTACCGCTCTTCGTAGGTGACCGGGCCGAGCATATGGGGGCTAGAGTGCCCCTCTGAACGGGTTATACCAGTACTCGATCCATTCAAACGCGACAGCGGCGATTTGACCTCTTATTTGCCATACCCTGGTGTCGAGCGGTTCGAGTTGCCTGGTATTCGGATCGCGGCCCGCAGTTCACATCTCGGGTGTTCGGTCGTCGGCTGCGTGACGCTGGCCTTCTCGGCTCGATGGGGGCGGTCGGGTATTGCTTTGATAATGCGATGATGGAGTCGTTCTGGTGAACACTTCAGCTTGAGCTGCTCGACACCCGAAAACGGCGGACAGGGGCCGAGTTCGCCGCTTCGCTGTTTGAATGGATCGAGTGCTGGCATAACCCGTTCAGAAGGCACTCAGCCTCGGAGTGCTCAGTCCGGCAGCCTGCGGGGAGCGGCACCGAGCCTCGCACGACGCCGGCTGACCCATCTCATCGCAGGTGGCCGTGCAGGATCCGTTCCAGGGCAGTGCGAATCGGTTCGAGTCGGGGGTCGTCCAGGCGGGTCTGCGGGTGGACCGATGCGAATCCGGCTGCAAGGAGCAGTTCATTGCGCTCGAGGACCGGCACCTCCAGGGGTTCGGCCAGTCGGATGATCATTGATCGGCCGGGGGCCGATCGTCCGCTCTCGATGAAGCCGATGTGCCGTTGCGTGGTGTCGGCACGCATGGCCAGTTCCAGCCGGCTGATGCGTCGCCGGGTGCGCCGCTCACGCAACGCTCCGGGGAGCCCGCCCCTGGTCGATTCGCTGATCGCCCTTCTTGTGCGACCCGATCGGCTGCTGATCCGCGATTCCGTGCGAGGAGACGCCGCGCGACGGCCGGCGCAGCCGGGTCGTTGCCGCACGCCGACCATTCGCGACCGAGGGGATCGACCATGGCTGACATCGACATTCACGACTTCACCGAACGCTACGTCGCCGTATGGAATGGATCCGATGCGGAGTGCCGCCGCGCCGCGATTCGCGAGCTGTGTTCCGCCGATGCGGTCCATGTGCTGCAGCCTCCCAAGGAGATCCTGCAAACCGTTGAAGGGCTGGGTTTCGGCTCGGCCCCCGGGGAAGGCCAGAATCGCGTTTTGCAGTTCCTCGGTCAGGGTTCAACCGACCGGGTACTGCAGACGGCGGCCGGTCAGCAATGCGAGGAAGGCATGGGTGCCGCCGCCGGAACCGGTGCGCACCAGCACCCGCCGCCTGCGCGCCGCGGGTAGTCGGGCGAGCGCGAGTCTCGTGGTCTCGATGTGGTCGGAGGCGGTGTTCGACCCGGCCCTGCCCGTGCGCAACAGCACCGCCAGAGCCTCACCCCCGCCTGCCGGGCCGTGGTCGGCGAATGCCGTCAACGGGTGGAACCCGAACATCTTCTTCCAGGTGGGGACGGCCTGCTCTTCGCCTGAGTGGGAGATCACGATCGTCGCGTACAGATCGACCGGGACCACCTGCCCGCCCGCACCGGTTCCGCCACCAAGGTGTCGATGAGCCGGGAGACCGTCGGATCAGAGGCCACCGGCCCGAACAACTCGCTCTGGGCGCGGAGCATCGCCACATCGGACAGGCAGCCCCCGCCTAACGCCAGCGCCACCGGGCTGCAGCAGCCGGCATGGCCCGATCCGGCCCACTGGCCCGGATCGTCTCCAACAGCAGCAGCCCACCGGACCGGGAGACGATCCCGAACCATCCGACGACACCGCGACCTTGGCCTTCCAGGCTGTAGTCTTCACCTGAAAAGTGCCTTCCGATCCGGGCCTGGTTGAGACGTCGCAATCCCAACCATCCCAGTTCAGAGGCACTTTTCTCATGTCAACAACAGATTGGTCCAGCACTTTATGAAAGCCCGAGGCCAGGGAGGACCGCAGTGACCGAAAGCAACCTGCAGGCGGCGAGATCCGGACTTACCGTCTGTCTCTCCTTCGACTTCGACGCGCTGAGCGGCTGGGTCGCCGGTTCCAGGAACCCCGCCGACGTCTCCCGCGGGGAGTTCGCCGCCGTCGCGGTGCCCCGTGTCCTTGACCTCCTCGACCGGCACGGCATCCAGGCGACCTTCTTCGTCCCCGGCCACACCGCGCTGGCCTACCCCGCGCAGGTGCTGGACATCGAGCGCCGCGGGCACGAGATCGGGCACCACGGGTGGGCCCACGAGGCCGCGGGGGAATTCAGCGACGAAGAGCAGCGCGAGATCTTCCGCAAGGGAATCGAGGCTCTGGAGAAGGTGACGGGAGAGCGCCCGGTCGGCTACCGAGCGCCTCGGGGGAGCTACAGCGCGACGTCGATCGACATCCTTGTGGAGCACGGTTTTCTCTACAACTCGCATTTCAGCGCGTCAGATTTCTACCCTTACTACCTGCGGCAGGGCGACCAGTGGTCCGATGCCGGCGAGTACGTCTTCGGGCGTACCGTCGATCTCGTCGAGATACCTTTCGCGTGGCACATGGACGACTTCGTGCACTTCGAGTTCTATCCGGGCTTGGCCAACACGCTCAACGCGCCGTCGGCGGTGCGGGAGATCTGGCAGGGCGAGTTCGACTACGCCTACCTGCACGAGCCCGGGGGAGTCGTGGTGATCTGCATGCATCCCGAGGTGATCGGGCGCGGCTCGCGCATCTCGATGCTCGACGAGTTGATCGGCCACATGAAGAGCCGCCCGGGCGTGCGCTTCGCCCGTATGCGCGACCACGCCGCCGCATGGCGGGAGGCCACCCCGGTCGAGGCCTGGCTGGCCTCCGACTCACCGCTGGTGCCCAGACCCTTCGAGGGCCGGCCCTGATCAGGCGGCGCGCCCAGCGCCAGGGTGGTGATGGCGGACGTGGTGGGTCCGTTTTGCGACTGGCAGGGCGCTCTGCGAGAATTTTTAGTCAATTGGTAACCATCTGCTTACGCAGTGCTCGCGCGGCGACATCGGCGTCCGGCGGCATGCCGTATGACATCAGGGAAGGCCACACATGCCGTCGTCGTCACGGGTGCACCGCTTTGGTTGACACTCACCTCTCGCGGACGAGATTCCTCGATCGCAGCGATGAGCGGGACACGCTGGATCGTCTGGTCACGGGGATGCGCGCGGGCCGGAGCGGAGTGCTGACCCTCCGCGGTGAGGCCGGAATCGGCAAGACGGCGCTGCTCGATTATCTGTCGGCCTGTGCGGAAGGATGCCGGATCGTCCGGGTGGCGGGCGTCGAGTCCGAGATGGAACTCGCATTCGCCGGATTGCACGCATTGTGCACACCGGTGCTGAACCATCTCGATCAGCTGCCCGTCCCCCAGCGCGCCGCGCTATGCACGGCGTTCGGCATGAGCGCCGGTCCGCCTCCTGATCGGTTCCTGGTCGGCTTGGCGGTCTTGAGCCTGCTGGCCGACGCGGCGGAGGAGCAGCCTCTGGTCTGCATCATCGACGATGTGCAGTGGCTCGACCGGGTGTCGGTGCAGATCCTCGCGTTCGTGGCGCGCCGCCTGTTCGCCGAACGGGTCGGACTGGTGTTCGCGCTGCGCACCTCCGATGAGAAGCATCACCTCGAAGGGCTGCCGGAACTCGTCGTCGAGGGCCTGGCCGCCGCGGACGCCGGTCAGCTGCTCGACACGATGGTCCCCGGCCGGCTCGACGTGCCGGTGCGTGATCAGATACTCGGAGAAGCCGGCGGTAACCCGCTCGCTCTGGTCGAACTGGCGCGCAGCGGGAAGCCGATCGTGGCTGCGGGCGGATTCGGGCTGCCGATGGAGATGCCTCTGACAAGCCGGATCGAGCAGG
Source organism: Actinocorallia libanotica (assembly GCF_039525175.1). Lineage (NCBI taxonomy): Bacteria > Bacillati > Actinomycetota > Actinomycetes > Streptosporangiales > Thermomonosporaceae > Actinocorallia > Actinocorallia libanotica. Next base: position 18,957 of record NZ_BAAAHH010000015.1, on the reverse strand, counting down.
GCTTCGTCAACCAGCTGGATCCGCTCCCCGCGGAGACCCGGCGCCTGCTCCTGCTGGCGGCGGCGGAGCCCATCGGCGACGTGATGCTGCTGTGGCGCGCGGCCGAACGGCTCGACATCGGGCTGGGGGCGGCCGAACCGGCAGAGGCGATCGGCCTGGTCGAGATCGGCACGCGCGTGCGGTTCCGTCATCCGCTCGTCCGTTCGGCCGTCTACCGCGCCGCGACCACGCCCGAGCGGCGCGAGGCCCACCGAGCGCTCGCCCACGTGACCGACGCGCGCTTCGACCCTGACCGCCGGGCCTGGCACCGCGCTCGCGCGGCCGGCGGGCCCCCCCAAAAAGTGGGCGGCCAACTTGAGCGGTCCGCGGACCGGGCGCATTCACGGGGTGGGCTGTCGGCGGCCGCGGCGTTCCTGCAGCAGGCCGCCGTGCTGACGCCCGACCCCGCGGCGCGGGCCGAGCGCTCACTCGCCGCGGCCCGGGCGAAGCTCGACGTCGCCGATACGGTGGCCGCGTCGAAACTCTTGGCGGCCGCGGCCGCCGGGCCGGCGGACCCGCTCCGGAGCGCGCGCCTGGAGCTGCTGCGAGCGCAGATCGTGTTCGACGAGCAGCGGGGCCGCGACGCGCCGCCGCTGCTGCTCGAGGCGGCCAAGCGACTTGATCCCCTCGATCCCGCAATGGCCCGGGACACCTACCTCGAGGCAATGGCGGCGGCGATGTACGCCGGGCGCCTCGGCGCCGGACCAGACGAGCGGGAGGTGGCCGAGGCGGCGCGCGCGGCGGACCACGAGCTGGGGCCGGGCGCGGCCGACCAGCTCTTGGGCGCCCTCGTGACGCGGTTCACCGACGGGTACGAGGCGGCGGTCAAGCCCCTCGCGCTGGCCCTGCGCAGGTTCGGCGAACCCGATGCCGGCGGCACGGACCGGCGATGGATGTGGCTGGCGTGCCGCTTGGCCCAGGATCTGTGGGATGACGATCTCTGGCATGCGCTCGCGACCTGCGGTGTCCGCGTGGCGCGCGAGACCGGTGCGCTGAACCTGCTCCCGAACGTGCTGAACCACCTCGCCGCGCTCAACATCCACTGCGGAGCGCTGGAGACCGCGGCGTCGCTGGTCGAAGAGGTCGACTCGATCGTCGAGGCGACCGGAATGCCGCCGCTCAAATTCGGGGCGGCCATGCTGGCCGCCGTGCGGGGTGATAAGCACCAGACGCTGGCCTTGTTCGACTGGGGGCGGCACAACGTGACGGTGCGGGGCGAGGGCTCGGCGCTCGCCAGGATCTGGTGGCTCACCGCACTGCTGTACAACTCGCACGGAGACTACGGCGAGGCGCTCACCGCCGCCCGGCGGGCAGACGAGCACGAGGACCCCATCTTGCACAGTTGGGTTCGGGTCGAGCTCATTGAGGCCTGCGTCCGCAACGGTGGGCCGCTGGAGGAGGCGAACGCGGCGCTGGAGCACCTGACCCGGGCCACTCGGGCGAGCGGCACCGAATGGGCGTTGGGGACCGCGGCGCGCTGCTGTGCGTTGATGACCGGCGACGAGGCGCTCTACCTGGAGTCCATCGAACGGCTCGGTCGTAGTCGCGCGGTGCTCGAGCTCGGGCGCAGCCATCTCGTCTACGGCGAGTGGCTCCGCCGTGAGAACCGGAGGATGGACGCGCGTGAGCATCTGCGCACCGCCCACGAGACGTTCGATCGGATGGGAGCGATCGCGTTCGCCGAGCGCGCTCGGCGCGAACTGTCGGCGACCGGCGAGACAGCGCGCAAACGGACGAAGGAGGCCTTCAGCGAGCTCACCGCCCAGGAAACTCAGATCGCCCGCCTCGCCGCGCAGGGACACACGAACCCCGAGATCGCCGCGCAGCTGTTCATCAGCCCGCGCACCGTGGAGTACCACCTCGGCAAAGTGTTCCCCAAGCTGGGCATCAGCTCGCGCAGACAACTACGCGCAGTGCTCTCCGGAACGGAGGACGCCGCCGCGTGCGGCTGAACGACGGAGCCTCTCATCGTGAGCTCCCCCCCCGTTCGACGGCCAGGCGCGGTGGCTCAACGAAGCGATCTTCGATCGCATCGAGAGTCGGCTGTCGGCTGACATCCGCGGGTCGTGGGAGAGGCACCGAGTGCCCGTCACCTCCTTGCCGCCGCAGACGTCCGAGCAGACGTACCGGATGCGTCATGCCGTCAGCGGCCAGGGGGCGCGGTCGGGGAACGCCGGGACGGCAAAGGGGCGGGCGGGGTTCGTGCGGACGGGAGCCGGGGTTGTGGCGAACGGCCGTCTGGGGACGGGCAACAGGCCCGGGATGGTGTCCCAGCCGAGGAGTCCCAGGATTTTGGCGAGATGGGGGGAGAGGGAGCAGAGCACGAGTTCGCGGCCTTGCCGGCCCAGGCGCTGGGCGGTGAGGGCGAAGAGGCGCAGGCCCTCGATGCCGCAGTAGTCGACTTCGGCGAGGTCGAGGTAGATCTCCGGGGCGTCGGAGCGGATGGCGTCGGTCAGCGCGGCGGCGGCCCGGTCGATCGTGTAGAGGTCGATCTCGCCGATGAGGCGCAGCCCGGGCTGCTCGGTCAGCGGGGTGATGGTGAGTACGGCGTCCATCGCGCTCGGTGTGGTCATCGCAGTCTCGCTCATGTGGACATTCTGTGAGCGTCGGGTGAGGCTCTGCATCACCCGAATGCTTGATCCTTCAACGGTCGAGTGATGGAGGCAGCGGCGTAGGCGACTGGTACCGGGTGGCCCGGGGCGTGCCCGGCCCGTGGGTCGACCCGGGATTTCACGGGCGCGACGGGCGACTGCTTTCGGTGACGGTGGTGCGGACCACTGTCAGCAAGGGAGATCGTCATGCGTTTGGCCGAAGTCGATGCCGTGGCGGAGCCGAGGGCGTCGTGCCCGGGAGCAGCCGGGCGCATGGGGATCGCTGCCCCCGGCATCGGATCCGAGGCGGTGGCGGAGTTCGAGTCGGTTCGGGACCTGCTGTTCCGGATCGCCCATCGGACCCTGGGGCATGCCGCGGACGCCGAGGACGTGGTGCAGGACGTGTGGGTGCGCTGGCAGGGAGTGGACCGGGCACGGGTACGTGACCGGGTGGCGTTTCTCGTGACCGTCACGACCAGGTCCGCGCTCAACGCCGCGACCTCCGCCAGGGCCCGCCGCGAGGTCAGCGCCGGAGCCTGGGGCGCCGAGGCCCCGGGCGCGTCCGTCGATCCGGAACGGGAGGCCGAACGCGGGGAGGAGCTGGAGTTCGCGGTCCGGCTCCTGGTCGAGCGGCTGTCTCCGGTCGAACGCGCCGTGTACGTGCTGCGCGAGGCGTTCGAGTACCCGTTCCGCGAGATCGCCGACCTTCTCGGGCTCAGCGAGGCCAACGCGCGGCAGCTGGCGGTCCGGGCACGCCGGCGCGTCGCCGTCCCCCGGCAGGGCCCGGTCGTACCGGGGGAGGGGAAGCAGCTGCTGGAGGTGTTCCGCGGCGCGGCGCGGAACGGCGACCTGGTGCCCCTCACCGAGCTTCTGCTGAGGGGGCTCCGATGATGTCCCCGACGGCCCCGTGGTCACCGGTGACGGACGTCACGAGTGGGGGCGATCTGGCTGATTGTTCGTACTATGCGCATTGGTGCATGATGATGCGGACCCGCTGCGATCACGGGTTTTGCCCCTTCGGCCTGTGTGGTGGTGGATGTCGAACAGCGCTCCCCGGCGCGGGCTGCTCGGCCGGCGTGGTGAGCGCGCGGTGCTGGACCAGGTGATGGCGGGGGCCAGGACGGGCCAGGGGCAGGTGCTGGTGCTGCGCGGCGAGCCGGGGGTCGGCAAGTCCGCACTGGTGGAGTACCTGGTGGAACACGCGGAGGGATGCCGGGTCCTGCGGGCCTCCGGTGTCGAGTCCGAGATGGAGCTGGCCTTCGCCGGGCTGCACCAGCTGTGCCTGCCGATGATGGGGTTCCTCGATCGTCTTCCCGACCCCCAGCGCGAGGCCTTGAGCGTCGCGTTCGGCCTGAGGTCCGGGAGCGCGCCGGACCGCTTCCTGGTCGGGCTCGCGGTGCTCAGCCTGCTGGCCGAGGCGGCAGAGGAGCAGCCGCTCGTCTGCGTGGTGGACGACGCCCAGTGGCTCGACCGGGTCTCCGCGCAGGCCTTGGCCTTCGCCGCGCGGCGCCTGCTCGCGGAGCGGGTGGCGCTGGTGTTCGCGGTGCGCACGCCGGCGTCCGACCCGGGCGACGACCCGCTGAAGGGGCTGCGGGAGCTGGAGGTCCTGGGCCTGCGGGTCGACGACGCGCGCGTGCTGCTGGAGTCGGTGGTCCCCGGACGCCTGGACGAGCGCATCAGGGACCGGATCGTCGCCGAGACCCAGGGCAATCCGCTGGCCTTGCTGGAGCTGACGCGGGGGCAGACCGCGGCGGAGCTGGCCGGCGGGTTCGCGCGTCCGGACGCGCGGCCGCTGGCCGGCCAGATCGAGCAGAGCTTCCTGCGCCGCATCGGGTCCCTCCCGGATGCGGTGCAGCGGCTGCTGCTCGCGGCGGGCGCCGATCCGGTGGGGGACGTCCCCCTGCTGAGACGGGTGGCCGAGCGCCTCGACCTCGGGGCGGACGCGGCGGGGGCGGCCGAGGAGGCGGGGCTGATCGAGATCGGCGCGCGGGTGCGGTTCCGGCATCCGCTGGTACGTTCGGCCGCCTACCGCGCGGCCGATCCCGGGGCGCGCCGGGACGTGCACCGTGCGCTGGCCGAGGCGATCGACTCCGATTTCGATTCCGATCGCCAGGCCTGGCACCGCGCCCATGCGGCGGTCGAACCCGACGAGGCGCTGGCGGGCGAGCTGGAGAGGTCGGCCGACCGGGCCGAGGCCCGCGGCGGAATCGCGGCGGCCGCCGCGTTCCTGAGACGCGCGGCCGAGCTGACGCCCGATCCCGCCGGGCGCGGAACGAGGGCGCTGGCCGCGGCACGGGCCACCTTCGAGGCCGGGGCCCCTGACACGGCGCTCGAACTCATCGCCGCGGCGGAACTGGGTCCGCTGGACGAGGCCCGGCGCGCACGGCTGGGCAGGCTGCGCGCCCAGATTTTCTTCGCGCGAAGGCGCGGCGGCGAAGCCCTGCCCGCGCTGTTCGACGCGGCGGGCAGACTGGAGGGCATCGACGGCGGACAGGCGCGGGAGGCGTACCTCGACGCGCTCGGGGCAGCGGTCTTCGCGGGTCGGCTCCAGAGCGGCATCGGAGTACGGGAGGTCGCGGAGGCCGCCCGCTCCGCGCCGCGCGGACCGCTGTCTCCGCGGCTGCCCGACCTTCTTCTCGACGGCCTGGCGGCCTGGTTCACCGAGGATCGCGCCACGGCCGCGCCGCGGTTGAAGGACGCGTTGCGGGCGTTCCGGGAGGCCGCCGGCCCTGGCGAGGACGACATCATGCGCTGGCTCTGGCTCACCTGGCCCGCCGCCGGCGAGCTGTGGGACGACGAGACGTGGCATGAGCTGTCCACGCACGCGGTCCGAGTGGCACGCGGCACCGGCTCGCTCAACTTCCTCCCCCTGGCACTCGCCTACCGTGCCTCCGTACACGTGCACGCGGGGGAGTTCGACCTCGCCTCGATGCTGGTCGACGAGTCCGCCACTCTCACGGAGCTGGCCGGCAACTCGCCCCTCGCCTACTCCTCGCTGCTGCTCCTGGCCTGGCGCGGCGAGGGTCCCCAGAAAGCGGAGGTGATCCAGTCCGCCGCGCGGGACGCTGCGCTCTGGGGAGAGGGCCGGGCGGTCGGCCTGGCCGGCTATCTGTGTGCGGTGCTGTACAACGGCCTCGGCCGGTACCAGGACGCGCTGGACAGCGCCGAACGGGCGGCTGAGCACGATGATCTGGCGGTCGTCGGGTTCTGCCTCGCCGAACTGGTCGAGGCCGCCGCGCGCGGTGACGTCCCCGAGGCGGCCGCGGCGGCGCTCGTCCGGTTGGAGGAGCGTGCCGTGGCCGCCGGCACGGACTGGGCGCTGGGTGTTCTGGCCCGGTCGAGAGCACTGCTGTGCGCCGGACCGAAGGCCGAGCCGCTGTACCGCGAGGCGCTCGAACGCCTGGCGCGCAGCCGGATCACCGTCGATCTCGCCCGCACCCACCTGGTGTACGGAGAGTGGCTGCGGCGCCAGAACCGGCGCCTCGACGCGCGCGAGCACCTGCGCACCGCTTACGAGATGCTCCGGGGGTTCGGCGCGCTCGCCTTCGCCGAACGCGCCCGTCGCGAGCTCATGGCCACCGGGGAGACGATCCGGCAGCGCGCGGTCGACGTGCGCGAGGCACTGACCGCACAGGAGGCGCAGATCGCTCGGCTGGCCGCCGCCGGCAAGACGAACTCCGAGATCGGCGCGGAGCTGTTCCTCAGCCCGCGCACCGTCGAATGGCACCTCCGCAAGGTCTTCACCAAGCTCGACGTCAACTCCCGCAACAAGCTGGGCGGGGCGCTGGCCGTCTCCTGACCGCACACCCGACCGGCGCTCCCGCGGGTCCGCGGGAGCCGCGCCACCGGCCCTCCTCCCTTCCGGCCGGGAACCGCAGGACGGGAGACGGCCGCCCGGGCGACCGCCGTTCGGGCGGCGGATCAGCGCCAGTAGTGGTTGGCGGCCGCGATGGTCTGGAACTCGAGGGAGACGACCTGGACGGCGGCGATCAGCTTCGCCGCGTCGCCCGCGTACTGCGGCCGCCCGGCCTGGAGCACCTCCAGTTCGGGCTGGAGGGTGTGGACGGTGTTGCGGGCGATCGCCATGGCCAGCGCGCGGCCCTCTTCGGGGGTCTCGGTGATGAGGGTGCCACCGGGCACCAGGACGAGTGCCTCGTCCGGAACGCGGGTCATGTCGCTTCCTTTCTCCAGGGTGTTGCGGGAGACGACATCGTCGCCCTGACACCGCCGGCCGCGCATCGCGCAGACGACTGATGTTCGCGCCGCACGCCGGACCGCCCCCACCCGGCAGGGCCGCCCCACCCGGCCGGACCGCCCCCCACCCGGCAGGGCCGCCCCACCCGGCAGGGCCGGACCACCGGTCGTCGCCGCACGCCGCGGCGGGAAGCCTAGGGATGTCACGGATGCGAAAGCGGAATGCCGGGCGGGATCCTGGGCGGCACGCGCTCGCACCCGGTCTCCAGACCTTCGTCCGGGGCGGCGGAAACGAACAAGGGGCTGGCGGGCGATGACCGAACTGGACTATGCGTGGCATCTTCGCGAGGTCATGGCGGAGCGCGGCATGCACTCCACGGCGGGGCTGCGCCCCCTGCTGGCCTCCCGCGGCGTCGATCTGTCGCCCAGCCAGGTGTACCGCCTTGTCGTCGACAAGCCCGAGCGGCTGCGCCTCCGCACCCTGATGGCGCTGCTGGACATCCTCGACTGCGCGATGGACGACCTGATCGAGCCGCTGACCTCCCGCGGCGTCCGCGACACCCGCGATTAGCCCGGCGCCCGCCGTGCCGCGGCCCGCCCGTCTGCGAGGCCTCGCCCGTCGTCCTCCCCGGCGCCGCGTTCCCCGACCCCGTGCCCGGTCGGCGGGCGCACGACCGGGGATTCCCCGGTGCCCGGACCGGTGCCGCGTTCCTTGATGCCCGGTGCCGGGCGGACCGGCACGGTGCGCGGTGCCTTCCTGCGAGAGAGCCGTCCGCGGTCGACCGGCACCCGGGGCCGCGCGCAGCCCGGGTGCCGGTCGGGCCCAGGGGCCACACGGATGCCCGGCCGGTCACGGGGTGTCCACGGGCTCGCCGGCAGGACGTCCCCGGGGATGCGGCCGGGGTACTCCCCGATGCGACGGGAGCACCGGCCCGGCCACAGTGGGCAGTGATCGGCGGGGCGTCCGCCGACGGGGTGAGACGGAGGGGCTGTGCCGGAGAAGGAGACGAGGCGCAAGCGGCGGGCCGGCATGAGATGCGTTGCCCGGACGCCGGGCGGCGGACTGCCGCTGCGCGGCCGCGAGGCCGAATCGGCGGCGCTGGCCGACGGGCTCGCCGCGCTGGTCCGGGGGAGGGGCGGCGTCGTGGTGGTCGAGGGGCCGCCGGGGTCGGGCAGGACGCGGCTGCTCGCCGAGGTCCACGCGCGCGCCGTCGCGGACGGGCTGCCCTGCCTGCGCGGATCGGCGGCGCTCGACCGGCTCGCGGTCCCGTTCGGGCCGCTGCTGGAGGCCCTGTGCGCCGGGCCCGCGCCGCTGCTCGACGCCTCGGAGCCCCGCCTCGTCCGTCCGGCGGACCTGCGGTCCTGGACGCTGCAGGAGGCCCGCGCACGGCTCGCGGGCGCGGCGGCGCGCGGGCCCCTCGTCATCTGCCTCGACGACGTGCAGTGGTGCGACTCCGCGACCTTGGCGGCGCTGCCGGAGCTCCTCGCCGACCTGGCGGACGCTCCGATCCTGTGGGTCCTGTCGGTGGGCCCGCCACCGGTCGCGGTCGGCGCGCGGGTCGAGGCGCTGTGCCGCGGCCGGGACCGCATCGTCCTCGGCCCGCTCGCCGACCGCGCCGTCGCGGAGCTGGCCGCCGACCTGCTCGGGGCCGAGCCGGGCCTCGCCGTGCTGCGCATGGCCGGACGGGCGCAGGGCACGCCGCGCCTGCTCGTCGAACTGCTCCGGGGCCTGGCGGAGGAGGGCCGGATCACCGTGCGGGACGGGATCGCCACGACCGACGGGGGCGCGGTGCCGCGCAGGCTCCGCGAGCTGGTCCGGGGCCGGCTCGACCAGGTGTCGCCGTCGGCCCGCCAGTGCGTCCGGGTCGCCTCGGTGTTCGACCGGGCCTTCACCGCGGCGGAGCTGGCCGGGCTCGTCGGCGTGCCGGTCGGCGAGGTCGCGGCGGTGGTGGAGGAGGCGGGCGGCGCGGGCTTCCTCGCGGGTTCGGACGGTCTCCTCGGCTTCCGGCACGACCTGGTCCGGCAGGCGATCTCCGCGACGCTCCCCTCCGCGCTGCGCCGGTGCCTGCGCCGCCAGGCGGTCGAGGTCAGGCTCGCGCACGGGGGACGGGCGGTGGACGTCGCCGCCGAGCTCGCCGAGACGGCGGCGCCCGGCGACCACCGGGCCGTGGACCTGCTTCGCCGGGCGGCCGGGGACCTCGCGGCGACCGCGCCGGCGCGGGCCGCGGCGCTGAGCCGCAGGGCGCTGGACCTCGCCGGACCGGACGGACCGCACACCGCGCAGATCGTCGCCGGGACCGTCGAGCTGCTCGACCGCGACGGGCGGTACGCCGAGGCCAGGCAGCGGGCCGAAGCCGCGCTCGAAGGCCTCCTCACGCCGGAGGCCGAAGCCCGGCTCCGCTGGGTGATGGCCCGGCTCGTGGGCCACGTGTCCTCCGCCGAGGCGGTCCGGCAGTGCCGGACCGCCCTGGCGGTCCCGGGAGTCTCCGCCGGGGTAGTTGCGCGCCTCGTCGCCACCGAGGCGCTGCACCTGTCCAGGAGCGGCTACGCGGCCCGGTCCATCGCCGCGGCGGGCCGCGTCGCCGTGGATGCCGACGCCGCCGCGGGCGCGACGGCGCTCGCGGCGCTCGCACGGGCCGAACTGGCCCGGCTGAACCCGTCCCGCGCCCTCGTGTTCCAGGACGAGGCCGAGGCGCGCGTCGTGCGCGCGAGCAGGCCCCGGGCTCTCGAGGACTGCGCGCGGGCGTTCACCCTCACGGCCTCGGGGCGGATCGAGGAGGCGCTCCGGGAGACGGACGAGGGCGTCGGCGCGGCCCGTCAGGCCGGGCATCGGCCCGCGGAGGCCCTGTGGGCGATGAGCCGGGCCCGGGTCCTGCTGGACGCGGGCCGGCTCGCGGCCGCACGCGTCGAGGCCGACGCCGCCCTGTCGGCCGCGGGCGACCTGGGTTCGGGGGACTTCGCCGACACCACCGCCCGCTATGCCTTCGGTAGGGCGGCGGTGCACATGGGCGACGAGGAGGGCGTCCGGCGCTGCGCCGCCGACGGCGCGCGGATGGCGGCCGCCGAAGCGCCCGCGGTCCGCCGCACCGGGACCTGGCTCGCCGCCCTCGCGGCCGACGCGGCGGGCGACACCGCGCGCGTCGCCGAACTCATCGAGCTCGCCTGGGCGGACTCCGGCGCCCCGGGGACGACGCCCGACCCAGCCGACCTCGTGGTGCTCGCCCGCCTCGCGCTGCGGGCGGAGCTGCCCGGCCTCGCCGCCGAGGCCGCCGGGCGGGCCGCGGAGCTCGACGCGGAGATCCCCTTCCTGCGCGGAGTCGCCGCTCACGCGCGGGGTCTGCTCACGGACGACCCGGACCTGCTGCTGCAGGCCGTCAAGGTGTTGGAGGAGGCCGAGCGGCCCCTGGTGCGCGCCTCGGCGGCCGAGGACGCGGGCCGGGTGCTCGGGGCCGCGGGCGATCCCGCCGCCCGGGGGCTGCTGGACTCCGCGCTCGACCTCTACGAGGAGTGCGGGGCCGTGCGCGACGCGGCCCGGGTGCGGCGCCGCCTGCGTGCGCTGGGCGTCCGGCGCGCCGCGCGTTTCAGCGGCGGCGCCGGCAGATGGGGCCTGACCGCCGCCGAGGTGAAGGTGGCGCTCCTGGTCGCCCAGGGCGCGACCAACCGCCAGGTCGCCGAACGCCTCTTCCTGTCCAGCCACACCGTCGGCTCCCATCTCCGCCACATCTTCACCAAGTGGAACATCACCTCCCGCGTGGACCTCACCCGGCAGGTTCTGGAGCTCGAGGCGGCCTGACCTCACGAACCCCGTCGCTTCGCGCATCCCCTCCCTGACGGAGACCGGTGCCCCTTCCGCCCCGCCCGGCCGCCGGGCGGGGCGGTTTCGGGTGATCCTGCCGTTGGTCTGCTCTCTTTCCGCAGTGAGCGCGCTGTATATACCGTGATGCGCCCTATCTGGTTCTGCGTGCTTTCAGGGCTCCGTGAGCTGTCAGTGGTGGTTCATGAGGGGAACGCATGATTTTTAGTGACAGGTTCGCTGAGCGGGGGTTCCGGGTGGGATATTGCATCTGATGAAAGTCCGGTCCCGGTGACCGGACGTGCGGGAACTCCAGGGCGGGAGCGGCTGAGATGGCGAGTGCGGGCCGGTGGGCGGCGGCCGGAAGGCCTCGCCCGGGGGAACTGCTGGGCCGGACCGCCGAGTGCGCGACCCTGGAAGGGATGCTGTCGGACGTCCGCGGCGGCGAGAGCCGGGTGCTGGTCCTGCGCGGTGAGGCCGGGGTCGGCAAGTCGGCGCTCCTGGAGCACCTGGTCGCCCGGGCGGCCGGATGCCGGGTCGCCACGGCGACCGGCGTCCAGTCGGAGATGGAGCTGGCCTTCGCCGCGGTCCACCAGCTGTGCCTACCGATGCTGGAACTCCTCGACACCCTGCCCGAGCCGCAGCAGGACGCGCTCGGCACCGCCTTCGGCCTGCGTTCCGGCCATGCCCCCGACCAGTTCCTCATCAGCCTTGCGGTGCTCAACCTGCTGGCCGCGGCCGCCGAGGAGCGTCCGCTCGTGTGCGTGGTCGACGACGCCCAGTGGCTCGACCGGGCCTCGGCCCAGGTCCTGATGTTCGTGGCCCGCCGCCTCATGGCCGAGCGGGTGGCCTGCGTCTTCTCCGTTCGCGAGTCCGGTCCCGAGCACGCGCTGCCGGGCCTGCCCGTGCTGGAGGTCGGCGGCCTCGGCGACGCCGATGCGCGCGCCCTCGTGCGGCGCGTCGTTCCCGGGCCGATGGACGAGGAGGTGCGCGCCCGCATCGTCACCGAGGCCTGCGGCAACCCGCTCGCCCTGCTGGAGCTGCCCCGCGAGGACGCGGCGAGCGGACTGTTCGCCGCGGAGGGGACGGGGCAGTCGCTGTCGGGCCGGCTGGAGGGCGGTTTCCGGCGGCGGCTGGCCGACGTGTCCGCCGACACGCGGACGATGCTGCTGCTGGCCGCCGCCGAGCCGACCGGTGACCCGGTCCTGCTGTGGCGGGCCGCCGGCGTGCTCGGCGTGGAGGCCGCGGCGGCGGACGAGGCGGAAGAGCTGATCGACTTCAGCGAACGGGTGCGGTTCCGCCACCCGCTGGTGCGCTCCGCCGTGTACAACGCGACCGCGCCCAGGGAGCGCAGGGAGGCCCACCGGGCGCTCGCCGAGGGCACCGACGCCGAGACCGACCCGGACCGGCGGGCCTGGCACCGCGCGCAGGGCACCGCGCACCTGGACGAGGACGTCGCCGCGGAACTGGAGCGCTCGGCCGGGCGCGCCCTGGCCCGCGGCGGGCTGGTCGCCGCCGCGGCGTTCCTGGAGCGGGCCGTCGGCCTCACCCCGGACGCCCGGTCCCGGGCGGACCGCGCCCTGGAGGCGGCGCGGGCCAAGCACATGGCGGGCGCGGCCGAGCCCGCCCTGGCCCTGCTGGCCTCGGCCGAGGCGGGGCCGCCGGACGAGTTGCGCCACGCCAAGGCCGACGTGCTGCGCGCCGAGATCGCCCTGACCTCCAACCGGGGCAGCTCCGTCCCGGCGATGCTGCTGAAGGTCGCCAAGCAGCTGGAGACGCTGGACGTCGCCCTGTCCCGCGACACCTACCTCCAGGCGCTGACGACGGCGATCGGCGTCCTGCCCGACTGGGAGGGCATCGCCGAGGTCGCCGAGGCCGCTCTCGCGGCACCTCCGGTATCCGGGCAACCCCGCGCCACCGACCTCGTCCTCGACGCGCTCGTCCTGCTGTACGCCCGGGACTCCGAAGCGGCGGGCCCCGCGTTGAGGAAGGCGCTGTCCGTCATCCTGGGAGAGGAGACGGGCCCGGGTGAGCGGCTGAGGTGGGCCTGGCTCGCCAACTTCTTCGCGATGGCGCTGTGGGACTCCGAGCTGTGCCATGACGTGGCCGAGGACTACCTTCGGCTCGTCCGCGGCTCCGGTGCCTTCGCGCTGCTCCCCCTCCTCCTCAGCATCACCACGATGCAGCGCCTGTTCGAGGGCGACCTGGCCGACGCCGCCACCCTGAACGAGGAGGCGAAGGCGCAGGCGCTCGCCGCCGACGTGTGGACGACCTCGGGGGCCATGGTGCAGACAGGGGGAGACCTCGGCCTCGCCGCCTGGCGGGGCGACGCGGAGACCACGGAGGACCTGGCGGAGGCCATCGTCAAGGAGAGCCTGGTCCGCGGAGAGGGACGGACCCTCGACGTCTGCCGCTGGGTCAGGTCCGTCCTCTACAACGGGCTCGGCCACTACGGCAAGGCGCTGGAGGCCGTCCTCCCGGTCATGGACGAGCGGGCGCCCGGCGGCAGCGGGGTGCACTGGGCGCCGATGGAGCTCATCGAGGCGGCCGTGCGCACCGGCCGCGACGACGTCGCCGCGCACGCGTTGGAGCGGTTCGCCCTGTCGGCGCGCAGAGGGGGCACCGACTGGGGCCTGGGCCTGGAGGCGCGGTGCCGGGCGCTGCTGTCGGAGGGCGAGGAGGCGGACCGGCTCCACCGCGAGGCGATCGAGCGGCTCGGTCGCACCCGCATGCGCCCCGACCTCGCCCGCGCCCACCTCCTGTACGGCGAATGGCTGCGCCGCGAACGCCGCCGCACCGAGGCCCGCGAGCAGCTGCGCACCGCCTTCGAGCTGTTCACCGGCATCGGCATGCGGGCGTTCGCCGCCCGCGCCGAACGCGAACTGCTCGCCACCGGCGAGACCGTCCGCAAGCGCAGCGCCGAGACGACGGGGGAACTCACCCCGCAGGAGGAGCAGGTCGCCCGGCTGGCCCGCACCGGCCTGACCAACAAGGAGATCGCCGCCCGCCTGTACGTCAGCCCCCGCACCGTCGAATACCACCTGGGCAAGGTCTTCACCAAGCTCGGCGTCACCTCCCGCCACCAGCTCGTCGGCCTTCCCTGACGGGCGCTCCGGGCGTCACTCGACGAGCTCGTGGGAGCTCGTGTCGACCTCGCGCATGAGGGAGGCGATCTCGTCGGGGACCGGGGGGATCTCCTCGCGGTCGATCTTTCCGGGGCCGGACCACACCAGATTGACGCGCAGGGACGGGTCGAGGGCGGGGAAGTCGGAGCGGTTGTGGCAGCCGCGGGTCTCGCGGCGCTCCAGAGCGGCCTCCAGGGTGGCGCGGGCCGCGAGCGCGGTTCCCTGGAGGTCGAAGGCGTGCGCGAGGTCCTGGTGGCCGGCGATGTCCGGATGGACGCCGAGGCCGGCGAACCTCTCCTCGACCTCGTCGAGTTCGAGGAGGCCCTGCAGCAGGCCGGCCTCGTCGCGGACGACCCCCGCGTGCTCGGTCATGATGTCGCGCACCGCGCGCTGGAGGACCCGGACGTTCTCCCGGCCGTCGCGCGCGAGCAGCTCGTCGATCTCCCGCCGTGCCTCCTCGACCGCCCGCGCGGACCGCTGCTGCGCGGAGAGGGAGGCGGAGTACTCGGCGGCGGCACGGCCGGTGATCCTTCCGTACACCAGGAGTTCGATGAGGGAGTTGCCGCCGAGGCGGTTCGCCCCGTGCAGGCCGCTGGCCGCCTCGCCGATGGCGAACAGCCCCTCGACGTCGGTGCCGTGGTCCTCCGGACGGACCCGGACGCCGCCCATCGAGTAGTGCGCCGTCGGGGCGATCTCGATCGGCTTCTCGGTGATGTCGAGCATCTGCAGCTCCAGCAGCGTCCGGTGGACGCGCGGGAGCCGCTCCATGATCGTCTCGCGGGGGAGGTGCGACACGTCCAGCCAGACGCCGCCCTTCGGGGTGCCGCGCCCGGCCCTGATCTCGGTGAACGCGGCCAGCGCCACCCGGTCCCGGGTCGACAGCTCCATGCGTTCGGGGTCGTAGCGCCGCATGAACCGCTCGCCGTCGGCGTTGCGGAGGTGGCCGCCCTCACCGCGCGCCGCCTCCGACACGAGCGTGCCCGCCGCGTCCTCCGGGTCGAGCAGTCCGGACGGGTGGAACTGGACGAGCTCGGGATCGCGGATGCGGGCGCCGGCCAGGACGGCGAGGCGGAAGGTGTCGCCGGTGTTCTCGTCGCGCCGCGAGGAGGTGCGCCGCCAGGTCCGGGTGTGCCCGCCGGTAGCCAGGACCACCGCGTCGGCGTGGATGACATGGCGGGTGCCGTCGTTCAGGTCGAACCCGTACGCGCCGAACACGACGTTGTCGCGCACGAGCAGTCGCGTGATGTAGAGGGTGTCGAGGATGGGGACGGCCAGCTCTGCCGCTCGGCGGACGAGGGTCCGCTGGATCTCCAGGCCGGTGTAGTCGCCGCTGAAGGCGGTGCGCCGCCAGGTGTGCGCGCCGAAGAACCGCTGGGAGATCCGCCCGTCGGCCTCGCGCGCGAACGGCATTCCGTATCGGACGAGGTCGTCGATTCCGCGCTCGGCGTTCTCGGTGACGATCCGCACGGTGTCGGGATGGGCGAGGAGATAGCTCTCCTTGATCGTGTCGGCCGCGTGCTGGAGCGGGCTGTCCTCGGGGTCCATCGTGCCGAGGGCGGCGTTGATGCCGCCCGCCGCCATCGTCGTGTGCGCGTCGGTCTTCGGCCGTTTGCCGACGGCGAGCACGCCGACGCCGCGCTCGGCCAGCTCGATCGCCGCGCGCAGACCGGCGCCACCGGTACCGATGACCAGGACGGGAACGGAGAGCCGCCGCTCGGGGACGTTCATGGTGGTGCTCCTTCGAGGTTCTGCGGAGGTCAGGCCGCCTGGGGCGCGGCGGGGACCGCGGGGACGGCCGCGGGGGAGGCGGACCCGCGGAGGGGAGTGACGGGAGAGGGCGGGGCCAGGAGGGATTCCAGGGGGGCGAGGTCGCCGGTCCGGGCGGCGGTGCGGAAGGCGGTGAGGAGGGGGCGGGGGTCGGGCGGGGCGGGAGCGGCACGGCGGGCGGTCGTCAGGCGCTTGCGGGCGCGGCTGACGAGCTGGCGGGTGGCCGGCTCGGAGAGGCGGAGGATCGCGGCGATGTCGGCGTAGGGGTAGTCGAAGGCCTCGCGCAGGATGTAGGCGGCGCGCTCGTTGGGGGACAGGCGCTCCAGGATGAGAACGACGGCGGTCTCCAGCGCCTCGGCGCGTTCGGCGCCCAGATGGGGGTCGCCGGCGGTGTCGGCCGGGTCGGGCAGCCGGGGCCCGGTGCAGGTCTCGCGGCGGAGCCGGGCGGACTGGACGGTGTTGATGGACAGCCGGGTCGTGGCCGTCGAGAGGAAGGCGGCGGGATTGGCGACGGCGGATCTGTCGCAGGACTGCCAGCGCAGCCAGGCGTCCTGGACGACGTCCTCGGCCTCCTGGACGCTGCCCAGCATGCGGTAGGCGATGCCGAAGAGGCGCGGGCGGATCTCGGCGAAGATCCGCACGGCGTACTGGAGGTCGTCGGGCCCGGCGTCTTCCCTGACGGGTTCGGCGTGCGCCACGGTCGCTTTTCCTTTCCGAGGTCTGTGTGTGAGCGGGTACGGCCCGGATCGGGCGTGGAGGGGCCTGCTCGTCCCCGCCCCAGAGCCGGGGACGAGCGGGTGCGGGTGCGCAGGGTCAGCGGGCGGCCTTCTCGATGACGTCGGCGACGACGCCCGGACGGGTCAGGAACGCGGAGTGCGAGGCGTCGACCTCGACGGCGCGGGCTCCGGCGCGGACCGTCATGAAGCGCTGGGCCGCGGCGGGGATCGCCTGGTCGGTCTTGGAGATCACGACCCAGGACGGAAGCCGCTTCCAGGCGGGGCCGGCCGTGGCGGGCTCGGTCAGCGCGGTGTAGAGGATCGGACGCTGGGTGGCGGCGAGGAGGCGGAGGACGGAGGCGGGGACACCGGGGCCGAAGACCTTCCCGAAGGTCTCGGCGCGCAGGTAGACGTCGTCGCCGCCGGACGGCAGGGTGACGGTCCGGATCGTCTCGGGGGTGATCTGGCTGCCGGGGAAGCGGCCGGCGATGCCGAAGGCGGTCTCACCCTCCTCCGGCAGGAAGGCCGACACGTAGACGAGCGCCTTCACGTCGGGGTCGGGAGCGGTCTCGGTGATGACCGCGCCCCCGTAGGAGTGGCCGACGAGGACGACCGGGCCCTCGATGCCGTCGATGAAGGAGTCCAGGTAGGCGGCGTCGGAGGCGAGGCCGCGCAGCGGGTTGGCGACGGCGAGGGCGGTGTAGCCGTGCCGCTGGAGGCGTTCGATGACTTTGCTCCAGCCGGAGGAGTCGGCGAAGGAGCCGTGCACGAGCACGATGGTCGGCTTGGCGGCCTTCGGGCCGACGCCGACGGCGGGCGCGGCGGGGAAGGACAGGGACGCGGCGGTCAGCGCGAGTCCGATGAGGATGCCGGCGAGGCGCAGGGGCGGGCGGGAGAAGTACATGCGGGTTCCTTGTCTCGGATGGTGGACGCGGTTCATCGGAGGAAGTCGAGGAGGGCTGCGTTGACCTCTTCGGCGTGGGTCCAGGCGATCGCGTGCGGGCCGCCTTCGAGGACCTCGAAGCGCAGGTCGTGCAGGTGCTTCTGCAACCGGTCGCCCGTGACGGCGATCGGCATGATGCGGTCGTAGTCGCCCTGGAGGGCGAGGACGGGGACGTCGAACTTGGCGAGGTCGGCCCGGAAGTCGGCGGTCCAGGCGGCGATGCTGCTGTGGGTGGCGATCGCCCCGGCCGCGGCGGCGACGGCGAAGAACGCGCGCAGCGCGTCGAAGCCGATCCGGGTGCCGCCCAGGACCTCGGCGTTGTGCGCCTGCTCGAGGAAGCGCTTCAGGAAGGCGAACCTGTCGGCCCGGATCTCCTGCCGCATGTCGGCGAGGATGGACCAGTCGATGCCCTCGGGATTGTCGTCGTCCCAGCCGAAGCACGGCGGCAGCGGCGCGATCATGACGGCCTTGGCGATCCGCGCGGAGCTGTGGGAGCCGATGTAGCGGGCGACCTCGCCGGTGCCCATGCCGCCGCCGACCAGGACGCTGTCGTGCAGGTCGAGGGTCTCCATGAGGACGTTGAGGTCGGCGGCGAACGTGTCGTAGTCGTAGCCGGTCGCCGGCTGGTCGGATCTGCCGAATCCGCGCCGGTCGTAGGTGATGACGCGGTACCCCTCGGCCAGCAGCGCCGTCGTCTGCTTCTCCCAGGACGCCCCGCTGAGCGGGAAGTCGTGGACGAGCACCACGGGAGTGCCCGAACCGTGGTCGGCATAGGAGAGGTTGACCGCCCTGCCGTTCTCTTCGCCGACTTTCACATAAGGCAATTCCTTCTCCTTCGGTTCGGGAGCTTTCACCCGGACCTCCCGGGTTCGTCACCTCACCATCCCGTGCCGGGCGGAAAAGGGCATGACGTGAATGGATGAGATATCCCGCCGCAGTTCAGGAGTCCCGTATCACCCGTGGGACGCCTGGTCGCGGGCATGCGAAAGGCCGGGGCCGGCCGTGGAACGGCCCCGGTCCTCATGCATGAACGTCAGTCGGCGATTCCTCCGTGCTCCGCATAGGCGCGCGCGAGCTCGACGCGGGAATTCACGCCGATTTTGTGGAAGATGTGCATCACATGGGTGCCGACGGTGGCGGGGGACAGGAACAGCCGTTCGGCGGCCTGGCGGTTGGTCGCGCCCTCGGCCACGAGCGAGAGGACCCGCCGCTCGGCGGGGGTGAGCGCGGCCCAGCCCCGCTCCGCGCGGCGCCGCTTCTTGCGCTGCCGGTGCCCGGCCGCGGCCAGCGCGCGCCGCACCCGGTCGGCCTCGGCCTCGGCGCCCGTGCGGGCGTAGCCGGCCTCGGCCAGGGTGAGCCGCCGGACGGCGGCGGCCCGGTCGGACGCCAGGAGCAGGTTCCCGGCGTCCTCCAGCGCGGCCGCGTGCGCGAGCGGGTACGGGAGCGCCTCGAGGAGCGCGGCGGCCCGCAGGACCGCGTCGGCGTCCCGGTCGAGGAGGCCGCGGACGTGCGCGGCGACGGTGGCGAACACCGGGATGCCGGGGTTGAGGGCGGCTCTGCGCTCGGCCTCGGCGGTGACGGCGGCTGCCCGGTCCGGTCGGCCTCCGGCCAGGAACGTGCGCACGAGCCGGGGATCGTCCGCCGGGTCCGCGGGGAAGCCCGTCGGCGTCGGCGGTCCGCAGACGGTGTCGGCCTCGTCGAGGAGCGCACAGCGGTCGTCGGCGTCGGCGAGCCGGGCGGCGGCCTCGGGGCACGCCCGGCGCAGCGGCCCGGCCTCGGCGGCGCGCAG